>DAOLPD010000041.1:0-18780 GCA_035417425.1 Bacillota bacterium | reverse complement strand
TGTACTCTCTGCTGGCGTTTTCCATGCCGTCAGTGGTTATTACGAACATAACATTTTCTGCCCGCTCATCTTCCACTGTATGTTTTTGTACATTTACTATTTTACTAATAGTCCTTCCTACCGCATCCAATAGCGCAGTAGTACCTCTCACATAATACTCTTTTTCTGTTATGGGCTCTATCCCCCTAATGTTAATACGATCATGAAACAATTCATATTTGTCATCAAACAGTACAGTAGTTATTACCGCCTCTCCCGGCTCCTTTTTCTGTTTTTCCAGCATAGCGTTATATCCGCCGATTGTGTCACTTCCCAGACCGCTCATTGAGCCGCTTCTGTCAAGAATAAATATTAGTTCTGTTAAACCTTTTTTCATAATAATATCCTCCATTCATTTATTGTGATTAAAGGATATCATTTCGTATCTATGGATAGGTCGCATGGCAAGCGACAAATCTATTTTGACATGCCGGCTCCGGTCAAAACCACAGTGTATTTTGACTGCTTCATCCATGATGTTAGCAGGCTTAATTTATTGTTATCCATAAAAAGACCCTCCTCTATCACTTATCCGGCTTTGGAATTATTACATCATACAATATCCTGTACTTCAATTATATATTCTTTTATAACTAAGTAAAACCAAAAAACCCGCAGAGTCCAAATTCTTGCAGGAATTGATGGGTAAGGTTGGGATGGAAAGTATAAGCTTGATATTTGTAGTAGCCATTCCGCAAAGTGCTCTTAAGTAACAGGCTTGCTTATTCATTACTGATTTTTTATGTTTTGGAGGCTTACAATTAGACCAGCAAGTGGCCTAATTTTTGATTGAAACTAAAACGCACTCAACCATGAAATCCCATTAATGATATAGGGGTGCTCGAAAAATAAAGTTCTGTACTGCTCGGATTCATACTTGCCAAAAACACCTTTATCAAATGCCATTAAACTAGGGGTTCACATAGCTGATAGAATTATATTGCATCCATAATCTGTTTAAATAATTATAAAGTTCACCGAGTGAACTTTATAATTGTTTAAAATCAGTTGTAGTTTTTCCTGTGAATTACTCCTTTAATATTTCTGTACTGCAATATTGATCTATTGCCTCCTTTTCCTGCTGTTTGAAGTGGTAAAAAAAATATAGGCATTGGATATATTATGCATGTTGATTATTCTATTGACCTATGTCATATTCAATACTTCTAAGTTATGAGCATGTCTATATATAATACCGGACAACTTTTATGCTTTTATAAGTAGGATTTTAGCAATAACACTTATGTAATATATAGAGAGGAAGCATTTTTAATGCTCCCTCTCCTCGTTACTATAATAATGTCTTAAGGTATAGAGTCTTTCATAAAATAAATAATCTGTCTCCCTACATACATAATCCACCCATATCTCGTAACTATAGCTTTCCATGCTTACGAAAAGGACAAGGCGTTTGTAATCCAATGCCACGAGGATGTGAATGCTGTTATCCTCCCTTAGGATAGGGGCAAAATCAGCCTCTACAGGACTATCAAGCCCATAGGAGCAATCAATCTCTCTGCCCATGTATTGGAGACCGGTACTCTCCGGAGAAGAAAGCTGTAGTTCAGTGGCTTTAATATACCAGATAAGCTCACTTTCCTCCAAGTCAAAATAATTCAGAATCTCCTCCGTACTACGGATTTCTCTCACGCTTTTCTCGTTACTGCATTTAATCATTACTATTCCCCTTTCAAATAAAAATAGGCATAATGAGGCACTTATACAAGTGCTTCATTATACCTTAATTTGCAAGGAGTATATGCTTTTGTATTATTTTAACATACCTTTATTTGTTTTGTACAGTAGTACTCTCTTTTTACTACTTTTGCTAGAGCCGCAAGACTTTACTTATACTATAGCCAGTATTTCACTTCTTGTATTACTTATACCTTGATCTCTTGTTGTTTTTGTTTATAAGAGTTCTCCGAATTTGCGGATACTATTTTGCTGAATTATTGTTTTGGAAATCATAATCCGCAGCAGGGGTTAATTATTCGTTCTCCATTAATACACTTACCAACTATTATTTCCGGCTGACCTTTCTGTTTATGATATATTGCTCCATTATAAGGGTAATTTAGTCCCAAACATCTATATCGCCCTTTACCCAAGAATTCAAAAACTGCAGGCTTCTTGTCAATCTGAATACCGTTGTTAATCCGATTATAGCAATAATCAGAAGGAATAATACTACCCTTTTCAGTTTGATATCTGACGCTTAGTATATTATATATCTCCTGCTAAGTCATCACATGGTCAGTTCCATACATTTCAACCATTTCATCGGCCAGCTCAATCATTTGTTCATTCATAGTCATCCTAACGCTCACTTTTACACATTCTATGAATGATATCATATTTTACTTTTTTATCTCAATATTCTTTGTGACAATTTCCTTCCTGGGTTCCTTTCTGCCCCATATCAAAGCTTCAATCATTCCTACCGCCTTTAACACAGTATCTATGCTTACATCCGGAATCTCACCATTATTATCAAGATATCCTCTTAAATACTCGGCAGATGGATTCTTAATCCCCATTCTTTCACATACCAACCAGCATACACTCTCAGCTTCAAATTCATATTCACTATTACCCAAACCATGCCTGTCAGTCCACCATTTTTCATCGGGAGTACCAAGATGACCACAATACGCATGGCCCAATTCATGTACTATTGTGGAAAACTTTGCTTCCTGATTGAGGTTTTTATTTACAACCATATTATATAAGATCTTAAGCCATATCTCCTTCTTACCACTAATTACAGATTGCTCCATGGCGCTGTTGTCTACCTTAATAAACCCTGCGCTTGAGGTTCCGTGATCAGCCTCATTATATGAAATGCCGTCAAATTTCATATACTTTATAAGATTGTCTATCGCGTTTTTAGGCAGTTTCCCCTCTGCATCAAATGGACTTAGCAATTCTTGTGGGAAAGGCTCCTTCCCCTCCGTATCGCCAAGTTCAAATACAAATGAAACGGGACCAAATGGGCGCAGTATTATTAATGGTCTTGCCCCAGGTTTAATGTACCTGTTGAATTTACTGCTCCAATCATAAGCAGATGCTACAAATTGACTTCCGGGCTTTTGAATATGTAGTAGCATCGCATTATATGGAGCAATATCGCGGAATCTCTTTATAAATTGAAAAAGCTCCTTCAAGTTGCTGCTTTTTCGATAGGTTCTGACCTCATTAAAAAGCTTGTCCAATTCGGGAATAGGGTTGCTTTTCATACTTATTCACCTCGTTGTTATTATAGCATATTAAGTTTCTTCCAAACAATTACATATGCTATAATAAGGTTTAATAGGATTTGCATCCCAGTCGGAACAATCCTACATTTTACGAGCGCTTGTCTTTTCGGTTTTTTGCCATAAGATCAAAACCATACATTGAAAGGAGCACAATATGATCGGCGAAATGATTAAGGTATAAAGAAAGAAAAAGGGAATAACAGCTAAAGAATTATCATAGAAAGCAGAAATCAGCGACACATATATCTCACTACTGGAAACAGACAAAGCAAAGAATCCTTTATTCAACGTGATTAAAAAGATAGCAGAAGCATTGGATATACAGCCGACAGAGCTTATGTAAATGATGAAAATATATTTACCGTAGGTAACTTTTTTTACTTGCATATACCGTATGGATATAGTTAGAATCGCCACAAACAGAGTATTGTACCCCCTATAGATAAGAGAAAACAAAAAAGGAGCGTGATATATATGAAAAGGACAATAGCACTAATACTTATAACCGTCATGCTTATGACAGGAGTAACGGTCAATGCGAATACAAGCATGGGAGAAAAAGCCATGAGTATGATAAAGAACCAGCTTGAAATATTAAGGCTACAGGCAAAGAATGTACAATCCTTTGTTGCAATAATGGAGGATCTTATACCCCTTGTACTGGCAGAGCTAAAAGACATAAAAGAAAGCGACTGGTTCAAGGAAAACGTAGCATTACTGTATGGCATGAACATAGTGCAGGGGGACGGATTAGGCAATTTCCTGCCTAACAAAGAAGTAACCGGCAGCGAATATCTAAAAATGGTTGTAGTAGCATTAGATAACAAGACATATAAAGCAGCAACAGGAGAGCAGTGGGATAAACCATACATAGACAGAGCATTGGAATTGGGACTTGTAAAATCAGGGGAAATATCAGATTACAGAAAGCCTTTAAATCGTTATAACATGGCAAAGATAATAGTAAGAGCCTGTGATGAGAGCTTTAGCAATTACGAAATGTATCAGAGCAGCATAACAGATTATAGTAAGATACCATCCGAATACAAGGAATATGTACTAAAGGCTTATAGTAAAGGCATAATAACCGGCTATCCTGATGGCACATTCGGCGGGACCAACACCATGAAAAGGTCAGAAGCGACAGCAGTAATAGCAAGACTGATAGATCCGAGCCAGAGAAAAGCACCAAAACTGTCAAACGATCTACTCAATGTACCAATAACCAGTGAGGCACAAATCGAGATATGCCCGGAAAATGATCCGCAGAAAGTAGATTTTATGTTTTTATTTCTCATGTATAAACCACCTATGGAAACACAGTATGTTGATGCAGAAAACCTGCTTGCGGCACGTTTTGGGAAAGATAATTCTACAGTAATGGAAATCATGGCATATATAAAGTCAAAGAATATAAGGGAAAAAGAACTTCCGGAAAAAAGATGGGTTATAAATGGACAAACAATCAGAGTCAGCTCAAAACCTAATGCAATGTATACAGGCTTAACCGTATGGAGGGTTGTAAAATGAGAAAGATAACAGCTTTTATCTTAATCATTACCCTCTTACTATTGTCCTCGTTGTCCGTACTGGCCGACACAATACAACTAGGTCCGAACCAACCGGAAACGATTGATGCTTTTTCTTTTTTCATTTCAGAGCTACAAATATAACACTTTTAACTCATTTTAAATGCCTCCTTTTCTATACAACACTTTCGGCACATTTTTATAATTCATCTTCTGTTTCCACACAATCTTCAAGCTCGGTATTAATCCCATCTATTATACGTTCTTTCATTCCGGGAATGGAATAAATATTGAGTGTCTCCATCATACTGTTATATACTCTCTCACTTAATAATACTATGTTTCCTTTTTTTGAGCTTACCCTGATAATTTCGTTTTGATCTACCACTAAAGCCAAATATTTTGACAGGTTTTTTCTTAGATTTGTTGCGCTTATATTGATCATACAAACAACTCCGATATGTATTTACATCATGCTCCTATGCCTGTGATAATATAATCCATTTATTTAATACTTCTTATATAAGCAAAGCATTAAGACTGCCATCTAAACAATAAGTTTTAACTTTTTCACCTTGGATTCCTGTTTGGCATATTTCCGCTTAATTGACAGTCCAGGTTAATATGTTTATATTTAACACATATAGTATATTCATAGTATTTACAGTTTTGCAGGGTGGTGTTATATAATGTATACGGCTAAAACTAAAAAATTGGAAACAGCTTGGGAATACGTTTACCGAAATCCTTGCTATATAAAGCTGATATAAAAGAAGATGACACTGTTGAGGTTGCATTGGAGCCCAATCGGATAGTAATTTCCCAGTCATAGAAAAAACTAAAAAACTATATGCTTACTGAATTATTTATTAGCTACGATGCTAATTATATACCAACTGAAATCAAATGGGGACCACCGGTTAGTAAGGAAGAGTGGTAATATATTCTATAAGCAGGTCTTTACAGCTTACTGCAGTGAATCCGCTAGTAAAGACCGGTTACATTTTATAATAAACCTAATTGGATTGCCATAAACCTTGTCCGTGCATATATCGTCATTACAGAGTCTTTTTCTATCTGGGTTACCTTATTTTCATGTACATCGATAATATCAATAACAAAGTGCCTTATATGACTTGTACATACGATTACTATATCTGCCTTTTCATACTTTTCCTTCAACCTTTGAGGGCTTTCTTCAAAGGAGTCATATGTAAGAACCTCCAGTCCTAATGACTGCAATGTATATCTATAATGTTTACATTTTCCGATGCTTCCGACAATCAATACTGTAAAAGGCTTAACAAATGGTTGCATTTCCTGTTCAAGGCTTTGTACTGTCCTCTTAGTTTTATCCAGGACCTTTCCACTTTCTGCCGTCTGTTCATCAGTATAATCATATGTATCTATAATTAATGCTTTGCCTTCCCGAATATATGCTTTTACAGGAATTTCAATAATATCCCTTATGTTATGTGGAAACATTGATAATTCATACTTGTTGCCATTGGCATCTATAAAAATAAGTTCGAAATCCCATTCGATTATATATCCAAAAGTACAGCTTTCCTCGGTAATTGCAATTTCTCCAGAGTCTTCTATTCTATTTGCGTTCTTAATATTCTGCCTGAATTTGATTACGCTTCTCATAAGTCTGTCAAATTTCCAATCAAAGTACCGAAGGTTCCGGTACCTCATTCTGGACCAAAGCTCATTTAAAAGGCTTGCTATGGTCATCTTCCTTACGTCTGTTTCATACATTGACAGAATGTTTTTCAGCTGCATTATAGTGTTTTTATTGCCTTCAATCTCCATACGAAGATTATTTATATGCTTATTCTGATCTTTAATATGCTGCGTTACATCATCAAAGATATATTTATCATTTTTCTTTTTAGCCTGATTCAACTTCTCTTCAAGTCTTACAGTCTTCCCCTTATATTCATTTAACTTATGCCTCAGTGCCCCTATCTCCCTCTTGTATATCTCAGGGCTGTTTTCTTCTTCATATCTTTTTATTTCGTTCTGTAGCTCATGAATCTTTTTCTCATATCCCTTTTCCTTATTCTCAAATGACTTAATGGCTGCTTTTAGCTTGTTCATTTCAAGGGACTTTTCATATAAGGTTTTCTTAATCCTGTCATTTTGCATCTTTAGTTTATTATAATCCTTAGCCATTATGTCACCTCCAAACAGACTGTGATTTTATAACCACACTTCATTCTTTCTTTGCTTATAACCAAAAGCATTTTATCAGTTGCTCCACTATCAAACCATTCAAAATTACTTTAGAGAGCTCTTTTACTACTTCTGTGTGTTCTTCTCCCTTTGATCCCTCTCTCTTATCAGTTCCAGCCCCTTTTCGGCGCCTCTCACCAGAGCTTCTTCCGCAATCTCGTCCCACTGAACCCCGTTGTACTTATACTCTTTATTAATCATAGCTTGGGTTTCCGGTTCTTTTGATAAGTTCTGGAGAGTATCCGCTTTCGATGCCGTTTTTGCATTATTCATATTGTAAGTCCCTCCCTTTAATTTCATAATATCATAATGGATAGTATCTATAATTACTATGTCTGCACTAATTATTCTCTTACAAAATGCCGATTTGCAGCATCATATTCACCTATCTATTGTCGTGAATAATATATTCAATTCTATAGGCATTTCCCGTAATATCTTTAATGGCATCTATTATCATTAGCTCATATTCACTCTCCAATATATATTTGTTCATTTCATTATCTACTGATAGCTTTATTATATTTTCTCCGCATGAGACAGGGTATACCTCTTTCATCCATGTAGTAAACTCTTTTTCCGGCATTTTCGTTGATAGCACATCCATAATCTGCAGCCACAGTCTTTTGTCAAATTTATGCTCTACAGGGTTTGGTATGCTGCTCTGAATCTTCAGCAATTTCAATAGCTTACTGTATAATTCACTTTCTGCCGGAGACTCTATCAATAACTTTAAAAATTCGCAGTATTCATCATAATCAAGGTTACCCGAATATTCTTCGTCTTTATTGCACTGCTCTTTATATCTCTTATAATCCGGATCCATATTTATCAGCTTCTGAGTTTGTCTATCAAGTTTATTTACTTGCTTCTTCAAAAGCATAATTTCAATACTAATCTGATCTAATTGCTTTAGCCTTACTTCTTTTTCCTCAAAGCGTTCTAGTAAGATATCTCTATCCATACTAAATCATCCCTTCATTATTAATCAAATTCAAATACTGCCTTAATGGAATTAAGCCTTGGATTTCCAGGATGAAGGGCACTACCCTTCATCCTCTTTTGCAGCATTTGTGTCATTATTAACTGTAACCTTTAGTTCCATAAACCTGCCCTTATGACTTACATTCTTATTCTTCTTTATAGCATAATACATTACCGCTACAACCGGAAGCATGATAATTGTAAGTACAGTAATAATGTGATGCATCAACTCTCCTCCTTTCTTTCCTTTAACAATATATTTGTGCTTATAGTAAAAAGGTAAATAAAAAAGGCATGACAAAAACATCAAATTTCATCATACCTTTTGCCACGCTGGACAACCTTTGCTAACCTTTTGCCTTACCCGGCAACCTTTGCTAACCTAGTTATAATTATAATAAATGTTATTTATATAATCAATACATTAAAACTTCTTATAAAATATGAATTTTCACATACAAAGCCAAGATAAAAGTGAAAACCGATTAAGTCCGTATAATTGTGTAAAAGGATAGTGAGCCACAGACTCATTTCCTCGGTTATAATATAAGTGAGACAAATACCAAACCGGGGAGGATGAAATCCATGGCCCAATTTAATATTACACTAACCGAAGAAGAATTGCACGGGCTTTTTCTAAACAACAATCGCGATAAAGCTATTGAAAAGCTTCTTGAAAAAATATTCAATGAAGTTTTGCGATGTCAGTCTGCCGAACAGCTTTGTGCAGAGCCCTACGAGAGAACCGATAAGCGTAAAGGCCAACGCAATGGCTATTACAATCGTGATCTTGTCACCCGGATAGGGACACTGGACTTGCGTATTCCCCGCCACCGGTATGGGGAGTTTAGCACCGAACTTTTTGAGCGTTACCAGCGCAGCGAACAGGCATTATTACTTGCAATGATGGAAATGGTGGTTAATGGTGTTTCAACCCGCAAGGTAGAAAATATTACAGAGGAACTCTGTGGTAAAAAGTTTTCAAAATCCACTGTTTCTGCCCTTTGCAAGAGGCTTGACCCCGTAATCAACGCTTTTAGAACAAGGCCCTTAAAAAATCATTATCCGTTTCTAATAGTAGATGCTTTGTATCTAAAGGTTCGGGAAGATGGCCGTGTTAAGTCTAAGGGGCTCCTTATTGCTATGGGTACCAATGAACAAGGTTACCGCGAAATAATCGGCTTTCAGGTATCTAATACGGAGAGTGAAAGCAGCTGGGGAGAATTCTTTTTATCCCTTAAGGAAAGGGGTTTAAAAGATGTCCACCTAGTTACCTCTGATAACCATAAGGGGCTCGTTAACGCTGTGAAAAGGCATTTCCAGGGTGCAACCTGGCAAAGGTGCCAAACACATTTTTCAAGGAACGTATTGGATAATGCCCCCAAAGCACTGCAACCAGAGCTAAAAGAAGACCTTCGGAAGCTATATGAAGCCGTTGACCTGGATAGTGCCAGGAAAGTGAAAGACCAGATCATAGATAAATATGAAACAAAGGCACCAAAGGCTGCTACCCTGTTAGACGAAGCCTTTGATGATATTACAGCTGTTCTGGCGGTCCCTCTAAAGTATCGGAAGCGATTACGCACCACCAATGGTGTAGAGCGGCTTAATCAGGAAGTAAGGCGTCGGGAGCGAGTAATACGCATATTTCCCAATGAAGCGTCAGTAATACGGTTAATGGGCGCACTGCTAATGGAGCAAGATGAAAAATGGCAAACAGGGCGCAAATACTTCGATATGGACCTTTATTACCAAGCTATGAAAAAAGGTCCGAAAGATACAGCTGCCGCTTAATGACGCATTTATTCCACGGTCCGTGTTGACAGTGAGCCTCTGGCCGCAAGGCTTTAGGCAGCGCAGGCAGCCCCATAGCAATACTTGTTCATTAAAGCCCCAGTTGAAAAACTAAGTTGTCGGGTGCGTTATTTAACATGCCCAGTATTTGGGTGCTGCCAGGCCCCTTAGCCTACCATGCGGCCCTCTCACTGGTCAACCCGGCTTTCGCGGCATAAACGCTTACTGATTATGCTATTAAGAAAGTGTGAGGCCCTAAACCGTGGACTTGCAAAAGTGTTACCGAGGAAATTACACACTAATATGGACTTGACTTGAAAACCAGTGAAAATCACAATTTTAGTTCTCAATATTTAATTTTCTTAGGGAGTATCTCAAATTTCTGTAAATGATGAGCTTGCCAATAAGCAGTCAATATTAACAGTTGATCAAACCATCAGGCGTTTGTCAAATGTATTAGCTTGCGTTTCTCTAATTTATGTGTTTTTTTTGGCTCCTTCTTCAGCATATCAAGTTATTGCTGAATCATCGAATTTTGCCTTTTGCTAATTACGTCAATGTCTACTTCATCGCCTTTACTTATTAGTGTCGAATAGTTACTTCTTCTGCTTTTGTCAGTTACGTTAATGTCTCCTTCATCTTCTACTATAATATTTACCGATTTAATGTATTTTTCATCCACCATTTGTCTTATCCTTCTACGACCATAGTAATCTTATCCATATATGATTATTATATCTTCTTCATGTATTCTTCCGTATTCTGCTAATATTTTGAACAATTTTTTTCTGTCTCCATTATCTCCATATTTATTTTATCCCTCCACTTGTTTTGCTCATTTTTAGCATGAGTGTTCCTATACCTGACTAATTTTCTTTAAATTACTTAATCTGTTATAGCCCCCATCGTATATAGCGTTCAACGATACGATCAGACATACGACATTTATTTATGCATCTTATGTATATAGTGTACCCTAATGTGAAATATAGGTACACTATATGCCTCCTCAGTGTACCCTAATGTGAAATATGGGTACAACGAATACATATATTTATAGTTTTACCGGTATATTCTGCAATCCTGCCTAAAATGTTACTTAATCAAAATGGAAAAATTGTTGAAACTAATATGGGTAAAAAGCAGCATTATAGCGCATTACGATAGTGTACCCATATGTTAAATATGGGTACACTATGGAGCCTCTTTTTAGTGTACCCTAATGTCACATATGGGTACACTATGAGCCTTTTTATTTATTAAAATGTTATAATGAAGTACAATTAAATCTTGTTTTTCGCAATAATAGTATTTTTCTGATTGTTTACTTATATTGGTAAACATGCATAAATGTTTACTTGGAAAAATAATAAGCGATAATGTGAGTCATTGATCAGGCCACATTATCGCTCATAATTCTGTTATTATGTTTTCCCCAAATTCGGCTATACCTTCAAATATATTCTTGTTACTTCTAATCGGTAGTGTCCTAGTTCTTTACTTACTATTTTTTTGGCTGCTATGTCATCTACACCAGCGGCTATTAGTTCCAGATAGTATATAAGTGCCCACGTATGCCTCAATCCATGGGCTGTTAAGTCTCCTCGTTCTATTGATTTATAGTAACCATCAATTTTACCTACCCCGGCCTTTATACAGTACTGATCAAATATCCTCCATGCCTCAATTTTTTCCTGTACATCTGCCCTATGATTATAAATAAAATGCTGCACCTTTTTTATCAGTTCATGGGCCTTCTCCCCTTCAGCAACAAATATTTTGCCCTTATTACACTTACATAGCAGTTTTTCTATAATTTCTTTTTGTTTTTTGTTTCTTATGCTAATTCCTCTTATTAGTCCACCCTTACCCTTAACTATCAGCTTATCGGCTTTTTTTGCTTCTATAAGCTGTTCAGCGTTTAATCTTACCGATTCATGAATCCTTGTCCCATAAGTCCACGATAGATCAATTAAGTCAGCATAGTTTTCATGACCTTGTTCCATTGCTTTTTCTTTCATTTTTTGAACTTCATTTTCCGTCCATGCTCTCTGATTGCCTATTCGATCTATATTATTTCTTGATGAAAATCCGATTTCTTCCAATTCCACCTTAAGCATCTCATTTGTCGGCAAATATAATGAGGATCCGTCTCCCCTAATCCTATCATAAAAGTCCCTTATGGCACTTAGCGTAGTAAATATGTTACTTTTGCTATACCCAGACTCCCATGCCTGCTCTGCGAAGGCATATATATGTTTTGGTTCTATGTAGTTGAGATTTGTTTTGTGATAGCATTCTACAAGTAACTTTGAAAATTCATGCATCCCATCTCTGTATCTAAACCCGGTTGATTTGCCTATTATACCCTTGTTAATTGCAGTCTTATATAAGGTGTCAATCTGCACATATAAGTGTCGGCATATGTTTTGATCTTTTTCTGATAGGTCATTAAAGTTGTTATATTTTTTCATTTTGCTTTTCCTCCTTCATAGTTGTTGGTCTTATTCTTTCCAATTGATGCAATATCTTACTGTCTTTGCCGTAAGTCTTCTTGCTATAATACTTCAATGCGCTTAATACCCCATTGATATAGCTATCTGTCCTGCCTTTTGCGTATAGATCCCTTAAGTATGACTGCACGTCATCTATGTCTACCACAATACCCATTCTGCCTCTATGCAATATAGTATATCTTGCATATGCATGTACAACACTTCTATAGGTGCGCCGGCTTGTGAATTTGCCCTCCCTAAACCCACGAAATTGTAAATCTATTATTCTTTTGATTTTTGCTAGTTCTTTTTTTTGCTCATCAATCGGTTTTAAATTTATCATAATTAATCCTCCTTTTTTGGGTATGTTATATTATGGCTGACTGCCAATTCAGTTTTTTTTATTAAAAAAACCTCATTGTCATTTGCCTTGATACCTTGCAATTACTTCGCCTGAGAGGTAATAGAAGTAAAAAAGGTAACACCGTCTCAGTTAATTATTATATTGCCAAAGATCTCAATTTGGTAAGCACTGTGCCCAACCCCTCAGGATCAGGGGTGCTTAACGGCGCGGGCTCTCCTTGTCCTCCGGACATGCCACCCGGCATGGAGGTCTAGTTCTGTCATTACTTGCTAACTATACAGAAACACCCATATATCTTTGTATATGGGTGTTTCTGTATCTTTTTCAGATTTTAGGTTTTAGATTTTATTTCTCTTTTTTTGTTCTTTTTGACTGTTTTCTGATTTTTTATTGCTTAATGCAAAAAATTAAAGGTCAGACATTAATTATCCAACCTCATATATGCTCACATCTATCGCACTTGCGCACGATACAAACTAACCTCACCTTTATTATATATGCTTTTATTATTTAGTCAATCCACTTCTTTAACTTTATAACATAATAGACATATTATAACGAATCTTAACATTTCTGCTCATTATCTTCAATATATTCAAATAAATCTCCTGGCTGGCAACAGAATAATTTGCATAGTTCATTGATATGACTAATCTCCATGCGTTTAATTGTATCATAATAGTACATTGATACTGTGCTAGGGCGTATTCCGGTTTTTTCAGATACATCTTTCTTTGACATTTTGTGTTTGCCCATTAAATCTGATAACTTTATTTTAATCAATTATTCCACCCCTAAATTCGATATATTTAAGAAAATGTTACTTTAAGTAAATTATATTATTATTAACGGCAAATTTCAATTTGTCGTTAATAATTTCAAAATACCTTGACTTACTCTTCTATGTGTGATATTCTCACCTTAGTGGTGATATTTTCACCTCTATAAAAATAAGAGAGGCGATATTTAATGTCAAATATTCTCAAGGCAGATGTATCCATTACCGGTCTTAGACCATTATTAATCAACCATTTTGGTCCCGATTGTTTACCCCTGACCAAAATTGAGAGAAAAGGGGTGGCCGGCAACAACCCAGATGAGTGGCAAAAAACTGTTCTCTACGACGAAAAGAAACAGTTATACTTGGAACCATCCTACATATTTGCCTGCATAAGGGATGGGGCAAAATACACAAAAAAGGGCAGAGGTTCTTTACAATCATCAGTTACTGCTACTTTACAAGTAATCGATGACAAAATTTATATAGATAGATACCTTCCTGATGATATTACAACCGACCCTACACAACCTGTATACTTAGATATTCGGAGTGTTAAAAATCCATCAACAAAATCACGGAACATTAGATATCGAATTGCTATATCTAAAGACTGGCATATTCATTTTAGTGTATCATGGGATAAAACTATAGTAAGTCGTGATCAGCTCAATTCAATCCTTATTGATTCAGGAATGTTCTGCGGACTTGGCGATGGACGATCAATTGGATTTGGGCGATTCGAAGTTACAAATTTCGAGGTTAATGATAATGCCAAAGAAAAGACCGCCTAAGGATGTATGGTCAAATATTAGGATGATTGTTTGGATGCGCGACAATAAATGCTGTACACATTGCCACTCTGCTATACCTCTTAATAAATGCCATATTGATCATATTACATCAGGTAAACGGGGGACAAATAGATTGTCAAATCTGAGAACCCTATGCAGGAAGTGCCATGTGCTTAGAGCTGATAACAGACATAGGGGTATGATAGCAACAGCACTAAGGGATGGGATCATACCAGTAGATTGGAGAAAACATACATGGGAAGACTAGAAATTTTGAAACGGCATTGTATGTGCCGTATATGGAGCTTGACCGACTCCATACTGATGAGATTAGGTTAATCTGGCCGCGTACGGTTTGGTTAGGTATGGTCTGCAACGGTTTGGCTTGATTTGGACTGGCACGGTTTGGTTAAGCTTGGAATGGCATGGAGAGGCTTAACAAGGCAAGGGATATTGAGTAATATTTAGTGTTATTACATACATTAAGTCTTACTCAATATCAAAAAAATCAATAAATTTGTAAAATAGTATTGCAATTTATTTTTAAATCTGATAATGTATATTTAAGCTAGTAGTTAAGTACTAGCAAGGTTGGCATTAAAAGGTTGGCATATATAAGGTGGAGACAAATTGCTATGCAATTTGTTTTTATTTTGTCAGTAAAAAAATCATCAAAAAAGGTATTAAGGCAATTGCTTTAATACCTTTAATTTTTGTAGCCATGAAATTAGTTTGTAAAGGAGGTTGATATTAGCACGAATTAATGTTTTGCATCAATAATTATATTACTATACATTCTCGAATTTAAAAGGAGGAATTACGATGATTAATACTATTTACAAGGATATTGACGATATCCCTGCAATACTCAACGCTGATAATGTGCAGAGATTTATGCACATTTCTCGGGCAACAACATACAATCTGCTTAACAGCCATGATTTCCCAACTTTGAGGATCGGCAAAAGATTATTGGTTAAAAAAGAAGATCTGCTTGATTGGATTGATAGACGCAAAAACAAGATTTCGTAGGATAGGAGTGTTTGTTTATGAGTATAAAAATAGAAAAAAATAGTGAAGATACAACCAAAACTAAAAATGGAAAAAACATTAAGAAGAAAAATAAACGCGGCCAAAATGAGGGCAGCATAAGGCAGCGTAAAGATGGCAGTTGGGAAGCAAGATATACCATAGGCTTCAATACAAAAGGTAAAGCCATCAGGAAAAGTATTTATGGAAAAACTCGTAAGGATGTAGCAGAAAAGCTAACAAAGGTACTAAACTCGATTTATAATGGGACCTATATAGAACCTGCCAAAATAACAGTTGGGCCATGGATGGATACCTGGCTGGAGAACTATAAAAAGCAGTCCGTCAAGTCCAAGACATATGAAAGCTATGTATTTATCACAGAGTACTATATTAAGCCGTCTATTGGTACAATCCCTCTTAAAGATCTTCGGCCTGACCATATTCAGACAATGCTCAATGAAATAAAAGCAAGAATACCTGAAAGAACACTAAATAAGATAAAAAAGTTGGAGTACGAATTGGACGAGCACTCTAAGGACAGTAAAAAGAGTAGAAAGAAAGAAATATTAGATAAAGAAAGCATTGAAGAACAAATAACAGAATTGAGTAAAGAAAGAATTTCAGACAGAACTATAGAGTATATAAAAATAGTACTCTCTGGAGCATTGCAACAGGCAGTCGAAAACACACTCTTGGTCCGCAATGTCTGTGATGCTGTTAAACTGCCTAAGAACGCTGATAAGAAAAAAATCAGGGTATTTACCCGGGAGGAGCAGGAAAAATTTATTAATGCTCTAAATGGCGAAAGACTAAAAGCAGCTTTTCTGATGCTTCTCTATACCGGCATAAGGGTCGGGGAACTTTTAGCCCTCAAATGGAGCAATCTTGATCTGGAAAAAGGATTTTTATACGTAGATAAAACACTAAGTAGAGTAAAAGACTTTGATAGTGAAGAAAACAAAACAAAACTTATTTATGGCACTCCAAAGACAGATAGCGGTACTAGAGAAATTCCTTTACTTAAATCGATAGTAAAGATCCTAAAGATTCACAAGGCCGAACAAGCCCAGGAAAAATTGCTGGCAGGCACAATGTACAACAATAAAAGCGACTTAGTATTTTGCACAAATTTAGGAAAAGAAATTGATCCTCCTAACCTTGCAAAAGTATTTTATCGTATAGTTAAAAAAGCAGGAATAGCCCATGCCAATCTTCATTGTCTGCGTCATACCTTTGCAACGCGAGGTCTCGAAAGCGGAATAGAGCTTAAGGTAATGCAAGTGTTACTCGGCCATTCTTCGATAGTCATTACTGCCGATACATATAGCCATGTTCTTCCGAATAAGAAAAAAGAAGCTATGGAAAAACTGAATAATATATTTGATATATAATAATTATTATATATGCCGCTCACAAAATGAGCGGTTTTTTATTGCTTAAGCTCCGGGTTGGGGTAAGGTAGGGGTAAAACACCTCAAAAAACAAAAAACCTGCAAAGTCTAAAACCTTGCAGGTATTGATAGCGTATGGCTCCCGGTTAAGGATTTGAACCTCAACAAACTGATCCAGAGTCAGTTGTGCTACCATTACACAAACCGGGAATATTAGTTCGGAATTACCGACAAAATTTATTTTATCATGTATCAATAGTTTTAGCAATACACAATTTTTTTATAATAGTTGTTTACATGAGAAAAACTGAGATTTACTCAGTTTTTCTCGTACAAACTAAATAATATTTCTTCTTTTATTCCTTTTCGAACATGTCCTTTCCAACTCCGCATAACGGACATACCCAATCCTCGGGAATATCTTCAAAAGGAGTGCCTGGTTCAATCCCGCTGTCCGGATCTCCCGCTTCCGGGTCATAAACATAGCCACATGCTGTACAAGTCCATTTTTCCATCAATTTTCCTCCTTTTTTAATATGTTTATGTATGCAACTAATAAGGTTATGCATATTATACTATTATATTTGTGTTTTTGCCATATATACATTTATTATTACTAAATTTGTTACAATTTAAATATATTAACGGCCGATTTCTGCCTTATCCATGGGAATGCTTATTATATTAAAAAGGCTCCGGGAAATTTCCCGGAGCCTTTTTACCGCAATTTACAATGACTTTAAAGTTTTGCCAAGTCTTGCAATTCCTTCTACTATCTTATCTTCACTCATGCATGAATAGTTAAGCCTGCAGTGATTTGCATTCCCGCCGTTGGGATAGAAAGGCTCGCCCGGAACAAATGCAACCTTCTGTTCCAAAGCTTTCTTGAGAAGCACTGAAGCATCAACCTCTTCAGGGAAGGTAGCCCATGCAAAAAGTCCGCCTTGGGGATTAGTGCACTTTACGTTTGACGGAAATTCCTTTTTTATTGTATCAAGCATAAGGTTCCTTCTTGAAGAGTATACTTTGATGATTTTTTCGATATGCTTTTCAATATCGTACATTTCCATGAACATATTTGCCTGTCTCTGAGCCATAGAGCTGCTTTGCAAGTCGGCTCCCTGTTTGACCAAATTGTATTTTACCAACAAATCAGGGCGGGCTATGACCCATCCAAGCCTCATGCCCGGTGCCAGGATCTTTGAGAAGGTTCCCAGAAGAATAACAAGGTTCTTGGGATCAAAGCATTTCAAGGACGGCAGTATTTCGCCTTCAAACCGAAGCTCTCCGTATGGATTATCTTCTATTACAGGTATCTCATATTCAGTAGCCAATTCCATAAGTTTCTTTCTTCTTTCAACAGGCATTGTCCTTCCTGTCGGGTTCTGAAAATCGGGTATGGTATAAATAAACTTTACATTTTTATTGGCTGCCAGAGCTTTTTCCAGCTCTTCAATTATCATCCCGTCTTCATCCATAGGAATTTCAACAAACTTTGGCTGATATGCCTTGAAAGCATTTAAAGCACCTAAGTAGCTTGGGCTCTCGGTTATAATCACATCATCTTTGTTTATAAAGATTTTTGCCGTGAAATCAAGCCCCTGCTGTGATCCGGATGTGATTAATATTTCACTGGGATCCGGAACAAACCCAATCTTTTTAGACCTTTCAGCTATTTTCTTTCTTAGCGGTAAATATCCGTCAGTTGCACCATATTGCAATGAAGCTTTTCCATCTTCCATCATTACTCTTTCCGTAGCTTTCATCATTTCTTCCACCGGGAAAAGCTCAGGCGCTGGAAGCCCTCCTGCAAATGATATTATGTCCGGCTGTTCGGCATACTTTAGCAACTCTCTGATTACGGAGCCTTTTAAGTTGTCCATCCTGTTAGCAAACTGAATTCCCATTTTTTTGAAAACACCCCCATAATTTTACCGCCATCTTGAATCCATCCTCCACTTATATATTACATTAAATTAATACATATTTCCATACAATTTGGCATTTTATTAATAAAATTTTTGAATCGTAAATTGCAAAAGTAAGTTCTACCCTTACTTAGCAAACTATAGAATTTAATCA
>DAOLPD010000040.1:0-19235 GCA_035417425.1 Bacillota bacterium | reverse complement strand
GGGTTGGAAAGCAAGGTAATAACTCCTTCGGAAACGATATACGATAAAGGCTATTATACAGCTATACCCGGGGTATCTCCGTCCTGTTCAATATTTAAATCCACAGGCATTCCCCATTACAGTCAGAATGTATCCCAGGCAATTAAGAATTCATGCAACTATTTCTTTTTCGAGGTAGGCAGAAGAATGGGGGGAGAAGTATTTGAAGAATATGCGAAGAAATTCGGCTTCGGCGAGAAAACGGGTATAGAGCTGCTCTCTGAGTATAAGGGAACCGTTGAAGGCCCGACATATAAAAAAGAACTGTTCAGGAGATATCTTGACAACTATCTTATAAATAATCTGAAGATAGATGATAAGAATATCCGTGATGAAATAGAAGGATATTTGGATGATAATCCCGGAGAATCCAAAGTAAGATCAAGACTCAAAGAACTTGGTATTACTGATTCAAAGGCGATTGAACGGGTATATAGATATATAAGGGACAGCAAGTATCAGCCCGGAGATGTGCTGAATGCAACAATCGGACAGGGAATGAACGGTGTTACTCCTCTTCAGCTTGCGAATGCTGTTGCGACTATAGTGAATGGAGGTACAAGGTATAGACCTTACCTGGTAGATAAGGTCGTTGACTATGACGGTAACATTAAGCTGGAAAAACAGCCGGAAGCAGTGGAGAAGATTGATATTTCCCCCGCCAATCTTGAAGCGATAAAGAAGGGAATGTATGCTGTTACCAATGAAGCCGGCGGAACGGCGAGAAGCGCTTTTACAGGCAGCAAGGTTGTCATATCAGGCAAAACGGGAACTGCAGAAGTAGGAAAAGGCTATGATGCTCATGCGTGGTTTGCCGCATTTGCTCCCTATGAAAAACCCGAGATTGCTGTTGTGGTGATGATAACCCAGGGTGGCCATGGTAACTATCCCGCACCGGTTGCCAGGGAAATAATTGAAGCTTATCTGGCTCCTGAGGAGACTAAGGATAATATGCATATAGTCAATGAAATAGTGCCTTAGAATGCATTTTTTCATTGGAAAGAAGGATTTATAGCAATTATGAAGAAATATTAGACTATGTATGTAAGACGATATATCCGGAACCAGGGGGTACTGCCATGGCAGAAAATGCAGTGATATTCAAAGGTACAAAAGACGGATTATATATAATACTCAAAGAAGAAATGGATTTGAATACTATAAAATATAATCTGGAAAAGAAAATCAAACCCTCCAAGCGTTTTTTTGAAGGCGCAAATATAATGAACTTCAAGGGAAAGAAACTTACTCAGGATGAGTTTGATGAGCTTAAGGAAATCATGGAGCAGGAATACGGCATGACAGTAATAGGAGGCTATAACGATAAAGATCATCCTGTTCACGAAGAGCATCCCGTTATCAAAAAGCCGGAAATACTGGAACAGCTTCCTTTTGATAATGTGCATAAGGGAGAAGCGCTGATAGTAAGGGCAACACTCAGGTCGGGCCAGTTGATTCAATATATAGGAGATGTAGTGGTGATTGGGGATGTGAACCCCGGTGCCCACATCAAAGCAGCCGGATCTGTTATTGTAATGGGAACCGTAAGGGGGATTATCCAGGCAGGAGCCAACGGCGACTATGGGGCATTCATTGTTGCATATAAAATGCAGCCTTCACAACTGAGAATAGGAGACATAATAACAAGATCTCCGGATGGAATGGGCAGCAAGTCGGATAATCCAGAGATTGCGTTGGTCAAACAAGGAATGATAGTTGTTGAGCCATATTTGAAGAACAGATAGAGAATACCGTATAAATTTGCTGATACAATAAATTATGGAGGTAATATAATGGGTGAAGTGATCGTTGTTACATCAGGGAAAGGCGGAGTCGGGAAAACAACTACTACGGCTAATATAGGCACCGGTTTGGCTCTTAAAGGGAAGAGTGTCGTTCTGGTTGATGCAGATATAGGACTCAGGAATCTGGACGTTGTGATGGGCTTGGAGAATAGAATAGTTTATGATCTTGTTGATGTTGTAGAGGGTGTTTGCAGACAGAGACAGGCACTGATAAAGGACAAGCGGTTTCCCAACCTGTACCTGCTTCCGGCAGCGCAGACAAAAGACAAGAATGCGGTTAATCCCGAACAGATGCAAAAACTCACCGGGGATCTTGCCGAGGAGTTTGACTACGTAATATTGGATTGCCCCGCAGGTATCGAGCAGGGTTTCAAGAATGCAATAGCAGGTGCAAATAAGGCAATTGTGGTTACAACCCCTGAGGTATCGGCTGTCAGAGATGCGGATAGAATAATTGGACTTCTGGAAGCAAGCGGATTAAGGAACCCAATGCTTATTATAAACAGGATCAAGATGGAAATGGTCAAACGCGGAGATATGATGAACATTGATGACATGATAGATATACTCGCCATTGATCTTTTAGGGGTGGTTCCGGATGATGATTTGATTGTCGTATCTACCAACAGAGGAGAACCTGCCATTGCAATAGAACAATCCCTGGCGGGACAAGCCTATAGGAATATTGTAAGGAGAATAATGGGAGAGGATATTCCATTTATGAATCTGGAATCGGATGACGGTTTTTTCAAGAGGATGGCAAGACTTTTCGGATTGAATAAGAAAAAGCAGTAAGAGGAGGTGTGAGTTATGGACTTGTTCAAATGGTTTAACAGAAGCACAAGCAGTAAGGATATAGCTAAGGAAAGATTAAAATTGGTATTGATCCATGACAGGGCCAATGTATCTCCTCAATTTCTTG
Organism: Bacillota bacterium; assembly: GCA_035417425.1. Classification (GTDB taxonomy): domain Bacteria; phylum Bacillota; class Clostridia; order Lutisporales; family Lutisporaceae; genus BRH-c25. The sequence goes on along the minus strand of DAOLPD010000040.1, from coordinate 16,469 downwards.
AAATGATAAAGGGCGAACTCATTAAAGTAATATCAGATTATATGGAAATAGACGAAGCAGGGCTTGAAATCAAGCTTACCAGAACAAAAAGGGAGATTGATGATTCAACGGTACCCGCATTGGTTGCCAATATACCGATAAAAAGAATGAAAAGCAATACGAATATCTAGAAGCAGGGGGATATCGCACAATTACTCAACAAGTAGTTTGCAATATCCCTTTTCATATGTGAAGAATGATGCGACGTATCTGAAGTTTGCATAACCCTCCGCAAGAGACAGTATAGTATATCGACGCACACGGATTACAGGGACACGGGGACGTTTAATCTGTCCCGCTGAAAGCAGGACAGATTAAACGTCCCCGTGTCCCTGAACGTCCCCGCGTCCCTGGTCCCCATGTCCCTCATATGCGTCGCATTATTCTTATACTATGCTATAGGCCTTTTTTTCTTTTTTGGACATAATTCCACCGGAGTATAAATATAAATATACTAATTTATAAAGAACTATGGGGGAAAGAATATGGACAACAATAATTTTGAGAATATTCCCAGGCCAAGGTACGTAAAGGAATATAGAAAATTCGGTGCTGCCTTCAAAACGAGGCGGTATGGTGAAAGGAATTTCGGAGACAGGTTATTGATGCAGTCCTTTATATCTCTTGTAGCCGTAGCGGCAGTACTGTTAGTGAATAATATTAATATTGGTATTGCAAACACGATATCTGACGGTATAAGAACAACGATAAACTGGAATATGGATTTTTCAAAGGTATTGGGAACATTCAGAAATATTGGAAATATAATACCGGAGGCAAGGGAGAACCTTGGAGTTGCAGAAGTCGGAATAGAAAGCTTTGAAGATAATCCAAGCTTTATAATTCCTGTGGAAGGGGAAATAACATCAGAATACGGCGAAAGAATCCATCCGGTGTTCAAGACAGTGAGGATGCATACCGGAATAGATATAGACGCAGCGATTGGCACGCCTATTAAGTCTTCCGCGGCAGGAACGGTAACAACAGTCGGAGAGGATGAAACAAACGGAAAGTATGTAAGCATACGGAGCGGCAAATATGATGTGATTTATGCCCACTGCTACAAGATAACAGTTAAAGAGGGACAAAAGGTTCAGCAGGGAGAAATAATAGGGGAGACAGGAGACACGGGTATTACCTCGGGGCCTCATCTGCATTTTGAGATACAAGAGGAAGGGAAGCCTGTCAGTCCTATGGAAATGCTGATAGAAGTGCAGTGAACAGTATGACCGGTGCCATTGGGGGTTCACATTGTGAGGATAAAACTAAATGTTTTTTTTATCCTTTTTTTATTTGTGAGCTGCATTATCGGCTGGCTGCAGCAGTCCTTGATAATGTTTGCCAGTGTATTGCTCCATGAGCTCGGACATGTGTTGACAGCTAAAAAGTCAGGAATAAAGGTGTACGAAGTTGAGCTTATGCCTTATGGCGGCATAGCCAGAATGGAAGAACTATCAAAGCTGGGAGGGGCCGCAGAAGCTGTGGTTTCAGCTGCAGGGCCTGCCACCAGCTTTGTATTGTTTTTGACATTCAGTTTTTTCAGGGAGTATTCAGGAGTATTTGAATCAGCCTGCAGATATAACCTGATTATTTGCCTGTTCAACCTTTTGCCCGTAATCCCGCTGGATGGAGGCAAGATTGCAAGGAATCTGCTTTGTTTCCTTATGGGATACAGGCAGGCAACAAAAATGTTATCGTCAGCAGGTAAGATAGCAGCTTTTCTCCTTCTGGGCTTCAATATTTACATGCTGGCAGCCGGAAGCAAAAGCGGAGCGCTCATAATTGCAGCTGTATTTATATATATTGGTGCTATAAAGGAAGAGAAAAACAGCTCATATTATTACTTGTTTACGGGGAATAGCACCAAGAATGCAATGATAGCCCGGGGACGAATTAGAAAAAGGTTCATAAAAGTGCAGGAGAATAACCTTATAAGACAGGCAGTAAACAGATTCAGCCCTGTGACCCAATGCTGCGTGGAAGTAGTGGATGAAGAAGGCAGGCTTAAAAGGATTCTGAGTGAAGAAGAAATTATAAAAGGCCTTCTTCAATACGGATATGATGGAAGAATCACACAAATAATTAATGGGCAGATAAACTTTCAGTAGAATTTTATACTGCAATTATGTAATAATATAAATTAGGTTACGAGATTGTGGATAACACTGGAAGTGCCGAATTCCGTGCAACATTCGTGTATTTAGTGTTATACGCTGCATATGCCGCATTTTTTAGCTGTGTGCATGAATTATAGGAGGAACGAATGAAATACGATAACACTAAGGAGTTCATATATGAGGAACTGCTATCCAGGGTGGAAAAACCGGGAAGATATATTGGGACAGAATGGAACAGCATACATAAGGACCCTGAAACGGTTGATATAAGATTTGCATTTTGCTTTCCTGATGTATATGAGGTTGGTATGTCGCATCTTGGAATGAAGATATTGTATCATCTGTTGAATGATCAGCAGGATATTTTCTGTGAGAGGGTTTTTGCCCCATGGCCCGATATGGAAGAAGTGATGAGAAAAACCGGAATAAAGCTTTTTGGGCTGGAGAGCAGGGACTTTATCGACAGCTTTGATTTTGTGGGTTTTACCCTTCAATATGAGATGAGCTATACAAACATTGTGAATATGTTGGATCTGGCCGGAATACCCATCAGATCCGGTGAAAGAAATGAAGGACATCCTTTTATTGTAGCCGGAGGGCCTTGTGCATATAATCCCGAGCCTCTTTATGACATTGTGGATTTCTTCATGCTTGGAGAAGGCGAGGAGCAGCTGCTGGAGGTCATGGAGCATTACAGGAAGTGGAAGAGCTCAAAAGGTACCAGAGAAGAGTTCCTGAAGATGGCAGCTTCTGTCAGAGGAGTATATGTACCAAAGTTTTACAATGCTGATTATAATGAAGATTCAACCATAAAATCAATAAAGCCGATAAAAGATGATATTCCCGGAAAAGTCAGGAAAAGAGTGATAAAGAACCTGAAGGGCTCATATTTTCCTGACAAAATTGTAGTGCCCTTCATTGATATTGTACATGACAGGATAATGCTTGAAATATTCAGAGGCTGTACAAGAGGCTGCCGTTTTTGCCAGGCCGGTATGATTTACAGGCCGGTGAGGGAGAGAGAAGTGGAGGAGCTGTTGGAAATAGCAGACAGGTTGATTCAGAGCTCCGGTTATGAGGAGATTTCATTGTCCTCCTTGTCAACCAGTGATTTCTCAAAGCTTAATGAATTGGTGGAACGGTTGGTTTCCAAATATAAGAGCAGCAGAATCGGATTGTCTCTTCCTTCTCTTCGGATTGATTCTTTTTCTCTGAAACTGGTCCAGGAGGTTCAGAAGGTAAGAAAAAGCGGCCTTACTTTTGCACCTGAAGCCGGTACTCAGAGAATGCGGAATGTGATCAACAAAGGAGTGAATGAAGAGGATCTGCTTAACTCGGTGGGTGCTGCATTTGAAACAGGCTACAGCAGCGTCAAGCTGTATTATATGATAGGCCTTCCCTCAGAGACTATGGAGGACATTCAGGGTATTGCAGATTTGACATTCAGGGTAGTGGACAGGTATTACCAGGTGCCGAAGGAGAAAAGGGGAAAAGGCCTTAATGTGACCGCAAGTGCTTCTTCCTTTGTCCCCAAGCCTTTTACTCCCTTTCAGTGGGAACCTCAGGATTCCATCGATACTCTCATAGAAAAGCAGAGGTACCTGCAAAAGGCTATAAAGAAAAAGCAGATCACCTTTAACTGGCATGAGCCTTACGTCAGCTACATGGAAGCAGTATTTGCGCGAGGGGACAGGAGGCTCTGTGATGTACTCATAAGAGCATGGGAACTGGGATGCAGATTTGACGGTTGGGATCAGTATTTCAATTTCGAGGCTTGGATGCAGGCATTTAAAGATACGGGAGTTGATCCGGATTTTTATGCCACAAGGCGAAGAGAGCTGGATGAAGTACTGCCTTGGGATCATATTGATGTCGGAGTGACTAAGAAGTATTTGAGGGGAGAGTACAAGAAATCCCTTAAGGGAGAATTGACGAGAGATTGCAGGATTGCATGCACCGGCTGCGGTATTAATCTGCTTCAGGAAGGCGGTGTCTGCAAATGATGTACATAAGACTGAAATTCACTAAAGGCAGTGAAGTGAAATATATATCCCACCTGGACTTGATGAGGGTATTTCAAAGGGCATTGAGAAGATTAGGAATACCCATATCCTACAGCAGCGGTTTCAATCCTCACATGGAGATTTCCTTTGGAGCACCATTATCCCTGGGTGTCACAAGCAGCGCCGAATATGTGGATCTTAAGCTTGCGGAGCCAATGGATGTCAGAGAGATACAGAGGCGCCTGAATGGCTCGCTGCCGGAGGGAATAAGGATATTGGACGGTATTGAGATGAGGGAAGATCACAAGAGTGCCATGTCGGTTGTCTCTCATTCAAGATATCTCATTAGAATTTTTATAGAAAACGTATCTTCCGGTGAGCTGAAAAAGAAAATTGAAGAATTTACAGCACAAAAGGAAATAAGGATAATGAAGGAACAGCCCAAGAAGGACTTTGAACTCAAAGAGATAGATATAAGGCCCCTATTAGTCAGTATGAAGCTGACTGAGTCGAAAAAGGATATGTACACAATTGACTGCCTTCTTCTCAGCGGAAGCAGGGGGAACCTTAAACCTGAATTATTAATTAAGGCCTTTAAGGAATTTACAAGATATGATATTCAAAGCATCAGGATAAACAGGGAACAAGTATATGGATTGAAAAACGGCAAGCTTATGGATTTGCTTGAATATGAAAGCGCACAATTATAACCAAAATCAAAGGGCAGATTTGTCTGAGTGGATCTGAATCTAAGGATGAAGGAGCGCGGTTTATGAAAGAAATCATTATTGATGTCGGTTCCAGGCAAACCCGTGTTGCTTTGCTGGAAAACAAGGAACTGACGGAGATATATATTGAAAGGCAGAGCGATGAAAGGATTACCGGCAATATATACAAGGGAAGGGTGGAGAATGTGCTTCCCGGAATGCAGGCAGCCTTTATAAATATTGGTTTGGATAAGAATGCATTTTTATATGTGAAGGATGCGCTTCCAAATACTTATTTTGATGAGGATGAGGAGTATGTCAGTTCTGCGCAATATAAGGATTATCAGATAGATGAGCTTCTTAAGGCCGGACAGGAAATAATGGTTCAGATTATGAAGGAGCCTATAGATACAAAAGGAGCAAGGGTGACAACACATATTACTCTGCCGGGAAGATACGCTGTATTGATGCCCACTGTTGAATACGTAGGAATATCAAGGCGCATAGAGGATGAAGATACCAGAGAAAAGCTGAAAAAGCTGGCAGAAGAGCTGAAACCCAGGGGAATGGGACTGATAATCAGAACTGCCGCAGAGGATTGCACCGAAGCAGATTTAAGCAATGACATAAATTTTTTATTGAAGCTTTGGGATAATATAAAACAAAAGCAAAAGACCGGTGCCGCCCCAAGAATAGTACATAAGGATATGAGCATAATATACAGGACCGTCAGAGATATGTTCACCAAGGATATTGACAGGCTTGTAATCAACAACAAGGAACACTATGAGAAGGTCCGGGAACTTGCAACAATTATTTCATCCCATTTTAAAAACAAGGTTGAATATTACAACAGAAATTATGATATATTTGAATATTACCAGGTAGAGCCGCAGATAAGCAAGATAATCAATCGCAAGGTCTGGCTTAAATGCGGAGGATATATAGTCATAGACCAGACCGAAGCACTTACATCCATAGATGTGAATACAGGAAAGTATGTCGGTACGGTGGACTTGAAGGATACAGTGCTAAAGACGAATATAGAGGCAGCAAAGGAGATAGCAAAGCAGCTGCGTTTAAGAGATATAGGAGGCATCATAATAATTGATTTCATTGACATGACGGATGCAGTCCACGAAAGTACAGTTCTTGAAGCTCTGAAAAATGCATTGAAAAAAGACAGGACAAGAACCAACGTACTTGGGATGACTCAGCTGGGCCTGGTTGAAATGACCCGAAAAAAGGTGAGGCAGCGTATAGAAAAGATTCTGATGGCACCATGCCCTTACTGCAAAGGGGAGGGAAGGATTTTATCCAGTGAGACAATTGTCAAGAAAATTGAAAAGGAAGTAAACAGTTTGTTTTTTAGTACCGGTGCCATGGCAGCTTTTCTTGAGATTCATCCGGATGTGGAAGAATTGATAAACTATTATATAGATGAGGACATGTTTGAACTGGGTAAGAGTTTTAATAAACCTGTATTTGTCAGGACTTCGGCAGAGCTTCACAGGGAAGGCTATATTGTGAAAGGCATAGGCATGCCGGAAATTACGGAGCTTCGAAGAAAGGGCTGCAGGGAAATTTAATTGACAAAAAATTTACTGTGTGATATCATATACTGGCGTAGGCGTATCCGCACGAATCGGGTTTAAATTCTCTGATGCAATGAGGATGCCTTGAATTCGGCGAGACTTATTTATGAGGAGGTGTAGCCTAATGTATGCAATAATAAAGACCGGCGGCAAGCAATATATGGTTAAAGTCGGTGATGTACTTACAGTAGAAAAGCTTGACGCGGAATCCGGTGAAAAGGTTATGTTTGAAGAAGTACTTGCTGTAGGAGATAACGGTGAGCTTCAGGTCGGGAATCCTGTAGTTGCAGGTGCGAAGGTTGAAGGAACAGTTGTTGGGAATGGCAAAGCAAAAAAGGTAATTGTATTCAAATATAAGCCGAAGAAGGATTACAGGAAGAAGCAGGGTCACAGACAGCCATTTACAAAGGTAAAAATCGAAAATATAAACGCATAAAAGCGAAAAAAGCAACGGAGTTGTCTTTTTTGATTAAGATTGTGATCTACAAGGCCCGAGAGGGTAAAATAACGGGTTTCAAGATATCGGGGCATTCAGGCTACGATACCCATGGCAAAGATATAGTCTGCAGTGCGGTTTCTGCTCTTGGCCAAACGGCTCTCCTTGGGCTGTTGAAGGTTGCCGAGGCGGAAGTGAACTACAAACTTGAAGAAGGATACCTTGATTGCAGTATTACCGGTGCCGGGTCGGACAGAAAACGCATAATGTGCGATGCGATACTTGAAACCATGTACGAAGGGTTTAAGAGTATTAAGGAAAACTATAAAAGACACATTGATATAGTTGAAGAGGAGGTGTAGATATGTTCAAGATGAACCTTCAGTTGTTTGCACATAAAAAAGGTGTGGGCAGCTCAAGAAACGGCAGGGACTCCCATTCACAGAGACTGGGAACAAAAAAGGCGGACGGACAGTCTGTGCTTGCCGGAAATATAATAGTAAGGCAGAGAGGAACAAAAATCCATCCTGGCATAAATGTAGGGATTGGTAAGGATGACACATTATTTGCGCTTATTGAGGGTGTTGTTAAATTTGAACGTAAAGGCAGAGACAAGAAGCAGGCAAGTGTGTATCCGGTGCAATAATAGCATAGAATTACTGAAGGTACGGCCAGGCTGTACCTTTTTTAACATTTTTGCAGTACAGGAGATGAGATTAATATGAACATAAATAGCGGAATAGATGATGTTCCTGCCTTTGAGTCGGAGAAGGAACGGTACATTGAGAGCTTGAAAGAGCATTTAAGCGAGCAGCGCCACGACTTTTTCAACCTGCTTCAGATATTGTACGGCTATACTCAGTTAAAGAAACCGGACAAGGTGCTGGAACACATTTCTGAATACTGCAAGCGGATGGAAAACATAGGCAGGCTATATAACTGTAAATGCATAAAACTGGCCGATTTACTTTACAATAAGGTAAAAGAAGCGGAGAGCTTCGACCTTAAGCTTGAGGTCAGCGTTGAGGTCAGTTTTGATTCTGCTGTAAGGATTCTTGACGAGATCCCTGTTGTATATGTTGTAGACCATGTGATATTGGGCTTTTTATATGTGCTTGATGAAAAGGGTATGAAAAATGCCCATGTTATATATAACCTGAAAGAAAGCTCAGAGGGATTTCTGATGGAGATATACTGCAGGGAGATAAGGGAAGGACTGTTTAGGTCTGTTGATTTTAATATTCCCGAACAGGCAATTTATTGGAAGAAAGCAGCAAGAGGCGTCTTGGGATTTGATATGATTATGAAGTACTGCAGCGACCTTAAGCTTGACGGGAAAATGCTTGGGGACGGAACAACCTTCATTTTGAATATTCCCAAGGTCAATAAAGGAGAATAATATGTTTGTAGACAAGGCAAAAGTATATATAAAAGCGGGAAATGGAGGAGACGGCAGGGTATCCTTCCGCAGGGAGAAGTACGTGCCTAACGGCGGACCGGATGGAGGAGACGGAGGAAAAGGCGGAGACATAGTCTTCATAGTCGACGAAAACATGAGAACCCTGATGGATTTCAGATATAAGAGAAAGCATATTGCCGAAAACGGAGAAATGGGAGGAACCAATAATTCATCCGGCAAGAGTGCTGATGACCTGTACATAAAGGTGCCTGCAGGCACCATCCTCAGGGATGCCGAAACCGGAACCCTTCTTGGAGATCTGAAGAAACCCGGGGACAAGGTGATTGCTGCACTTGGGGGTAAGGGTGGAAAAGGGAATCAGCATTTTGCCACTCCTACAAGGCAGGCGCCCAGATTTGCCCAGCCGGGTGAGCCGGGATTGGAAAGATGGATTGAGCTGGAACTAAAGCTTTTGGCCGATGTTGGGCTTATAGGATTTCCCAATGTCGGAAAATCAACATTCCTTTCTATAGTTACTTCTGCAAAACCCAAAATTGCGAATTATCATTTTACAACTCTTGTACCGAATCTGGGAGTAGTCGATTTAGGAGGAGACAGGAGCTTTGTGATTGCCGATATTCCCGGACTTATTGAAGGAGCCCACAGCGGAGTGGGATTGGGGCATGATTTTTTGAGGCATGTAGAAAGGACAAAAGTGCTGATACATCTGCTGGATGCTTCAGGACTTGAGGGAAGGGATCCCCTGGAGGATTTTGATAAAATTAATGAGGAATTGAAGCTGTACAGCGAGAAGCTTGCGAACAAGCCGCAGGTTGTCGCCTGCAACAAGATGGATATTCCTGCCGCGAAGGAAAACTACAACAGGATAGCGGAAACGCTTAGCAGGAAGGGATATGAGGTGTTTGCAATTTCGGCGGCAACCAAGGATGGCATTGCACCGCTTATGGATAGAGTTTTTAACCTGCTTGAAAGTATAAAAGATGATGAAGAACCGGTTGAAGAAATCACAGATTTGATGTATCATATTAATACAGAGGATAAGCCATTTACTGCCAGAAAGGAAAATGGAGTATTTATCGTGGAAGGGAAGCTGATTGAACAATTGCTTGCATCAGTTAACCTGGATGATAATGACTCTATCAAGTACTTTCAAAAGGTACTTAGAAAGAGGGGTATCGTTGATGAGCTGAGACAGTTAGGTGTTAAAGACGGTGATACAATTAGGATGCTGGATTTGGAATTTGAGTATTTTGAATGAAGAACTGGAGGTCAATTGTAGAAGATGAACTGCATGCATTGCGAAAACTGTAAACAGAACACCGCCACATATTTCTGCCTGGCAAAAAACGAAATCATTATTAACGAGAGTTTTGTTGCCAATACCGAAAAGAGCAGAAAGGGATGGAAAAAGGGTGATCCTGGATACGAAACTCATCGGCGCAAGCTCAGAAAAGAAATAGAAGTATAAAAATAACGGCAGACATAAGTCTGCCTTTTGAACATAATGACGGAGCAGATCTTATATTCAATAGCGGGGGTGGTTTTGTGAAAAGAAAAGTGGTTGCAGTAATCAGCATATTGGTTATCATCGCCTTTCTGCTGACAATTATTGCTCCATTATTTCAATAATCCGGCCTTTGTAAAATAAATTTTCAAATACGGCTCGTCAGAGCCTGATTTTTATTATGGGGATGCAAGGGTCCTGATACGGATTCCATGCAGGGGGACAAATCAGTGATGAGCATGATTGGCAATAGCAGAAAATATGAATCGAGGATGTGTTTGTATTGGATGAGCTTGAAATCTTAAGACAGGAGATAGATGAAGTTGATGATATGCTTGTGAAGCTGTTTATAGAAAGAATGGCAATTGCCCAAAAAATGGGGGAATACAAATCAGGCAGAAATATGAAAATATATGATCCGGCAAGGGAAAAAGAAATCATTGAAAGGTTTGTCAATGGGGTTAGGGTCGATTTTGATACAAAGTATATCGAGCAGTTTTTGAAAAACCTGATATCTTTAAGCAGGGGGCTCCAGGAGGATATGGCCGGCAGAAAAATGGGCCCCCGGCAATAGACAGCCCGGGAATTAATGGAAAAACTTTAAAAACTCTGTATATTATTGTATAATTAACGTAATTCATAAAAAATACAGAGGTATTTATATGTACGAGGATTCAGTTGATAATGGGCTAAGCAGGATCGGGATTATGGGTGGTACCTTTGACCCGATTCATTACGGGCATCTTGCGGCAGCTGAGGCGGCAAGAGTAGAATTTGGACTCAGCAAGGTCATATTTATACCTGCGGGAAGCCCTCCCCATAAGCAGTCGCAAAAGATCAGCGATGCAGAGCACAGATACAGTATGACAGCACTCGCAACTTCTTCGAACTCCGGGTTTGAAGTGTCCCGCCTGGAAGTGGATAAGGCAGGGATTACATATACTTTTAACACAATGAAGGAACTGAGAAGTATATATGGCGAAGCTCCTGCAATATATTTTATAACAGGAGCCGATGCAGTACTGGAGCTGCTGACTTGGTACAAGATAGGGGAGCTTTTGACTCTCTGCAAATTTATTGCTGTTACCAGGCCCGGATTTGATATTCGGAAATTGGAACAAAAAATAGCGGAAATTACGTCTAAATATGATGGAGAAATTATATGCCTTGAAGTTCCATTGCTTGAAATATCTTCTACAGACATCAGAGAAAGGATAAGGAACGGAAAGCCTGTAAAATATCTGCTCCCGGAAGAGGTGGAAGCATATATACATAGGAACGGACTTTACAAGGAGTGAATTATTTGCTGGATTTGAACTCGATAACGGAGTATCTTGGAAAGACCATATCTTCAAAGAGATATACACATTCTATTAATGTGAGTAAAACAGCTAAGAAGCTTGCCGAATTTTACGGATACGATGCTTTCAAAGCAGAAATTGCAGGTCTGGTGCATGATTGTGCCAGGGACCTTGAGAAGCCCCTTCAATTGAAATACCTGAAGGAAGAAGGTATTGAGGCGGATGAGCTGACTCTGAGTATTGGGGAGCTATTGCACGGCCCTGCTGCAGTACATATTTGCAGAAAAGTTTTCGCCATTGAGGATGAGGAGATATTAAGCGCTGTAAGATATCATACAACCGGCAAAGAGAATATGTCTCTTCTTGAAAAAATAATTTACCTTTCGGATTTTATCGAACCTGCAAGGAGTTTCCCGGGAGTGGAAGAACTGAGGGGACTAGCCTTCAGGAACCTGGACAAGGCTCTGCTTCTGGCTTTTAATTCGTCTATCCTGTACATATTGTCAAAGAACGGATTTGTGCATATTGATACAATACTTGCCAGAAATCATTTGCTTAAGGAAGCTGAGGAGAATGGAATGCAGTGCCATGACAGCAGCATGTAAAAAAATCGCTGTGCCTGGCGTGAAATATTAAGAAAACGAGGTTTACAAGCTTGAAAAAATATATAATAATTTTTTTGGCATCGTTTTTAGTTTTTTTTACGATAATTGGAGGAATATATTATAAATATAAGTCAAATATGACTGATGAACATTTCGTCAAGACTATTGAAGAGAATCCCGAACTTGAGCCTGAAGACTCGAAAGAGGATGTAATAATAAACACATTGGTAATGGGTATTGATGAAGCAAGATCGGATACTATGATTGTGGTCAGCTATAATAAGGAAAACCAAAAAATTGCATTGCTTTCCATACCAAGAGACACCAGGGTTGAGATTCCGGGATATGGTATTGACAAAATAAACGCAGCAGCCGCAAAAAAAGAAGGTACTGCCCTTGCAATGCGGACTGTGGGCAATCTTCTGGATATTCCTATACACCATTATGTTAAGGTAACTTTTAAAGGAGCTGAAAGGATAATAGATATATTGGGGGGAGTAACGGTAAATGTGCCCCGGGGCATGGATTATGAGGACCCTGTTCAGGATTTGTATATTCACTTAAAGCCGGGTTTGCAGGTGCTCAATGGCAAGGATGCTGTGAAATTTGCCAGATTCAGATCGGGATATCCCGACCAGGATCTTGGCAGGATCAGAGCCCAGCAGCAGCTTATCAAGGCATTCATCGACAAGCTTACAAGCCCCAAGATGATACCAAAAGCACTGACCATCGCCGATGCAATGTCCAAATGCATTAAGACCAATCTTGAAAACAGTGATATAGCACATTATGCTATTAATATCAAAGATATAAAAATGGAGAATGTGAGTTTTTATACGCTTCCGGGAATCGACGGATACATAAACAAAGTCTCATACTTTTTGCATGATGAAGCCAAGCTCAAGGAGATGATGCAGGAGATTCGGATAGGCCTTGGGGTAGAGGAGCCTGCGGAGGAGACGGAATTGCTGCCGGCGGACAATGATAATGCTCCGGAGGAGGCAGAAAGCGGCATTGGCTCAAGATGACATAAATTGATATTGACAATGATAATAAATATGATATAACAATTGTAAGATAATAGAGAAAAACGGAGGGGTGCATTTGATCTCAGTATCAACAGAAATGGCAAACAAAGCTGTCGAACTCCTGAAGAGCAAGAAGGCAAAGGATATAAAGCTATTGGATATTCATGAGCTTACTACTATATCGGACTACTTTGTAATTGCTGCAGGAAGCTCTACAACACAAGTGCAGGCAATGAGCGATGAACTTGAAGAAAAAATGGCTCTTGCAGGTTATGAAATGCATCATAAGGAAGGATTCAGAAACGGCAGATGGATATTGCTTGATTATGGAAATATAGTAGTCCACTTGTTCCATGATGAAGAAAGACAATTTTATAATCTGGAAAGACTCTGGGTGGATGCAAAAACGGTTCTTGTGGATAATGAATAAATGATAATTTAATATTGCTTAGGGGTGTTAATATGAGTAAAGATCTGCATCCTTTACTTAAAGGCATTATACCGCTGGTAGAGGGGATAGCAAATACATTTGGAAAAAATTGTGAGGTTGTACTGCATGATATAAGAAATCCTCAAAGCTCTGTTATTGCGATAGCCAACGGACACATAACCGGAAGAAGCATCGGGAGCCCTATGACTGAATATGGTTTGGCTACACTGCGCAGCGGGCAATTTGACAAGCCTATAGTGAACTACAGAAAGAAGACAAAGGACGGTAAGCTTCTGAAATCCTCGTCATTGTTTATAAAGGATGAAAATGGGAAGCTTATTGGTTTTCTGTGCATCAATTATGATATTTCAGAGCTTACAATAGCCAGAAACATTATTAATAATTTAACCAATATAATAGAAGAAACAGATTTCAGCGAAGAAGACGAAAGCTTTGGAAACACGGTAAATGAGATGCTGAGCAGTATAGTGAATAAGACATTGGAATCTGTCGGGAAGCCGGTTGCCTTCATATCAAAGGAGGAAAAGGTGAATATAGTTCAGATGCTGGACGAAAAGGGAGTATTCCTGATAAAGGGAGCCATCGACTATGTTGCCAAGGTTCTTTGCGTATCAAGATATACTGTTTATAATTATCTGGATGAGACGAGAGTAAATGATTAATAATGAAGGAAGGGATATATAATGACAAAAGAAATCATCAGCACTGAAAAGGCACCCGGAGCTATAGGCCCGTATTCACAGGCTGTAAAGTATGGGAACATGGTATTTACCTCAGGTGCGATAGGGGTTGATCCCGGTACAGGTGCATTTCCTGAGGGGGGTGTCCAGGCTCAGGCCAAACAGTGCCTTGAGAATCTCAAGGCTGTCCTTGAAGCTTCAGGGAGCAGTTTGGAGAATGTGCTCAAGACTACAGTATTTATAAAGGATATGAACGATTTTTCAAAAATCAATGAAATTTATGGGCAATATTTTACTGAGAAGCAGCCGGGAAGATCCTGTGTGGAGGTTGCCAGGCTGCCCAAGGATGCGCTTATAGAAATTGAAGCCATAGCATACATAGGATAGAAAAAGGAGTGTCGCATAATAAGAATTATGCGACACAGCTATCTTTTTATATATGTGACATTTCTGTATTTTTTTCTGCGTCTTACCTTGTATATGGTGACTATTGTCCGATACAGCAGAAAACCTGCAATGACCCAAAGCCACCACATGCTTGGCTTTTTTTCGGCTTCGACTGCGACAGAGGAGAGGAGTCCTATCTTTTTTACTTCTTTTCCGTCTGCATATACAATCATTTCTCCCAATACCTCACCTTTTTCGATAGGTTCCCTGAATCCAGCCTTGGTCTCAATTTCTGTAGTAATATTCTCTTTTTCAGATTCGGAAAGTATCATTGAGAAATCCTCAGCAGCAAGGAGATTTATTTTTTCCTGACCTTCTTTTATTGATACAGTAGTTACTATCTGATTTTTTTTCAGTATTTGCACTTTCTGAAAGCTGGAAAAACCATATTCAAAAAGGGCAACAGTGTCGCTGTACATATTTTGTCCTTCAGCACCCATAACTACGGATATCAGCTCCAGGTCTCCTTTTTTTGCCCCGCCTACCAGACACTGTTTTGCTTTGGTGGTATAGCCGGTCTTGATGCCTGTGGCATACTCATATCTGAACCGATCGTATATTTCCCATATAAGTTTGTTGGAGTTTGTTATATAGTTCCTTTCCTCCTGTTTATTTGTTTTTGGGATGGTATATTTGACTTCTTTGACCACAGCCCGGAACTTTTCCAAAGTCATTGCATGCTTTGCAATCATAGCAAGATCTCTTGCAGTCGTATAATGATTATCATTGTGCAGGCCGTTGGGATTGACAAAGTTTGTGCTTGTGGCACCCAGTTCCCTGGCTCTGCTGTTCATAAGCTTTGCAAATTCCTCCACAGAACCTGAAATGTGCTCTGCTATGGCTACGGCGGCATCATTAGCAGATTCCAGCATCAAGGCATAAAGCAGCTGCTCCATGGTCAGCTGCTCTCCCGGCACAAGGTAAATCTGACTGCTTCCAATCTCAACAAGAGGAGGATTCGTGCCTATAGTGACTATTTCATCTAACTTCCCGTGCTCAACTGCCAGAAGCCCTGTCATCACTTTTGTGGTACTTGCCGGATATCGTTTTTCATCCGCGTTTTTTTCGTACAGGACCTTCCCTGTTTCGGCATCTATCAAAATGGCTGATGGAGCGGTAACCTCGGGCACATCTCCATAAACCCGTACAAAAGGCATCATAATACTTAATACCATAATATATGCAATTAATCTTTTCATCCGTTTCTCCTTGTGAATTATGTTTATCCCATACAATTGAATGAGTCTTGTGTCAACAACCACTAGTATATCAAAAAAGTTTGCCGATGGCACCCCTTTGGCAAAGGTTTTTTGAATAATTTTATTGGGAATAAATAGGATAATTATTGCAACATGGAAAAGAAGGAAATAAATAGAAAATGTAGAAATATGTATATTACTAGTGAGACGAAGGAGGGTAAAGGTTCAAGATGGTTTATATTTCAAGGACACAAAAATCAATACTTGCATTTGTCATAATTGTTCTGGTCATAATAAGCGGTACCATATATATAAGGCGGGAAAAGGCTACGGAGATAAGCCTTGCTGAGGCTGTCCCGCATCAGGCAGAAGCACAGGCTGAAACAAAGCCTGCGGAAATATCCGTATATATCTGCGGTTTTGTCAAGAATCCCGGAGTAGTAAAGGTCATGGAGGGAACACGGCTTGATGAGGCTATTGGACTGGTGGGGGGAGTTGTTGAGGAAGCTGATTTGGAGGCTGTTAATCTTGCATACAGCCTTGCTGATGAAGATATGATATACATCCCAAAGAAGGGTGAAAGCCCTCAAGGAACAGGAAAGACAATTCCGGGGGTTAATACGGTCAAGAGTGCGGCAGTTAACAAGCAGGGAAAGATAAATATCAATACAGCAGGTGAAAAAGAACTGGATACACTTGAGGGAGTGGGGCCGGCTACAGCAAAAGCAATCATACTATACAGGGAACAGAAAGGACCCTTCAATACCATTGAGGATATTAAGAAGGTAAGCGGTATAGGGGAAGCCAAGTTCAGCAAAATGAAGGATAAGATAACGGTAGAGTAGAATAATGCGGCGTATCTGAAGTTTGCAGTCATCCTGAAGAGCACTAGCCTTATATCCCGACTCGCACGATATTAGCTTTGGACAGAATCAGA
>DAOLPD010000039.1:15456-19610 GCA_035417425.1 Bacillota bacterium | reverse complement strand
AGACAACGGATATGAAAAGAAAATGAAAGAGCTTCCCAAGCTTAAAAATAGAAGAACCAAATAATTAGGCATGTCTGAAATGATTATTGTGGCAAAAAGTGCTTCTGTTAAGTTAACACTTTTAGATATTGTTTTTAGGCAATAGAAGAATTAAAATGATTCTATTCAAAATCTTAACAGGAAGCCATGCATAGGTCACAATATTTCAGTTCATTCTAATTGGGAGCAAACTTCAGATATGCAACGACTTTTATAAAAGAAGGTGTTAGTAATGAACTACTATTTTTCGGATTGTGATACTGTAGCATTGGCAAAAGAATATGGCACTCCCCTTTATGTGATGTCTGAGGATATTATTATGGAGAGGCTGGATGAAATCAGGCATTCATTTTCTGAAAAGTATAAGGATGTACAAGTGTATTATGCTTCAAAGGCCTTTTTGACCAAGGAAATGGCAAGGATAATCAAAAGAGAAGGACTGGGATTGGACGTTGTTTCGGGAGGAGAACTTTATACAGCAAGATCAGTGGATTTTCCAATGGAGAAAATAATGTTTCACGGCAACAACAAAACTCCCGAAGAAATAAAAATGGCACTTGAATGTAAAATCGGACGTTTTGTATGTGACAGCATTTGGGAGATTCAGTTGATTGACAGGCTTGCAAAGGAAATGGGTGTAAAGGCGGATATACTCTTACGTATTGCTCCGGGGGTGGATTCCCATACTCATAAATATATATCAACGGGCAATATTGACTCAAAGTTTGGCATTCCGATGCCTCAAGTAAAAGAAGCAGTAAAGCTTTCAACAGAATCAGAAGGTATAACCCTTAAAGGGCTGCACTTCCATATTGGGTCACAGATTCTGGAGAATGAGTCACATATCATGGCCGTTGATATAATGCTGAACCTCATAAAAAAGATAAAAGAAGAAGTTGGGTATGTTACAGAAGAATTCAATCTGGGAGGGGGTTTTGGGATAAAGTATCTGGACGATACAGAAAAAAGGAAGCTGTCATATTTCGTTGATCCCATGATGAATAGTATTGAGGAGTTCTGCAGTTATAACGGTATAAGGAGGCCGAGAGTTTTTATTGAGCCCGGACGCTGGGTAGTTGGCGAAGCAGGTATTACCCTCTACACTATAGGCAGCATTAAAGAAATACCGGGGGTAAGAACTTATGTGGGGATAGACGGGGGATTCCCGGATAACCCGAGGCCGGCGCTTTATCAG
Organism: Bacillota bacterium; assembly: GCA_035417425.1. Classification (GTDB taxonomy): domain Bacteria; phylum Bacillota; class Clostridia; order Lutisporales; family Lutisporaceae; genus BRH-c25. The sequence continues at coordinate 18,376 of DAOLPD010000039.1, read as the reverse complement.
GCTAAATACGAAGGAATTGTAGCAAATAAAGCAGATTTTCCTAAGGAAGAACGTGTTACAATTGCAGGTAAATGCTGCGAAAGCGGAGATATACTTATATGGGATTTAGATGTTCCCGAGCTTCAACCGGGAGATATTCTTGCCGTTAAATCAACAGGTGCATACAACTACTCTATGGCAAGCAACTATAACAGGATTCCCAAACCAGCAGTTGTTATGCTGAGCAAAGGAAAGCCAAGGCTTATTGTAAAACGTCAGACCTATGAGGACATGCTGAGGAATGAGTGTTAAACTTCAGAGATTAGTGCTTTATCGGCACTGATAAGCATAAAATATCATAAAAATATCATAAGAAAGAGGGGATTTGTGTGAGTACAAGGACACAAACGGTTTGGGAGGCATATCGTTTCCCGATAATTCTGTTGGCAGCAATAGTTATAGGCAGTATCATCGGTGTTATTATGGGCGCGGATGCTGCAGTGTTCAAACCATTAGGAGATATTTTCCTTAATCTCATGTTCACTGTTGTTGTACCCCTTGTTTTTATTACAATATCCAGTGCAGTAGCAAATATGGCAAATATGAGAAGACTGGGCAGCATTTTGAAAAATCTGCTTTTGGTATTTGTTGTTACCGGCATAATTTCAGCTATTATAATGATATTTTTCGTGACAGTGATTCCGCCTGCTCAAGGAGTAAACTTAAACGTCAATGCTGAGGAGCCCATAGAGAAGATCAGCCTTGCAAACCAAGCAGTAAAGGCTATTACGGTATCAGACTTTCCGGAGCTTTTATCAAGAAGGAATATGCTGCCGCTTATAGTATTCTCAGTTCTATTCGGGTTCTGCGTCACAGCCTTGGGTGAAAAGGGCAAGAAGGTTGCAGAGGCATTGGACATACTTTCAAACGTTATGATGAAAATGGTAAGCTTTATAATGTACTATGCTCCTATTGGACTGGCTGCATATTTTGCAGCACTGGTAGGGGAGTTCGGGCCGGAACTTCTTAAGGACTACGCCAGGGCTATGGCAGTATATTATCCTGTTACAATAGCATATTTCTTCATAGCTTTCTTCGTATATGCGTATTATTCGGGAGGAATGACGGCGGTAAAGAGATTCTTCAAAAATATTGTATCACCTGCATTTACATCTTTAGCAACCCAATCCAGCATTGCAACCTTACCGGTTAATCTTGAATCAGCAAGAAAAATGGGTGTCCCGAAGGATATCAGGGAAATAGTCCTTCCGATGGGTGCTACAATGCATATGGACGGTTCGTGCTTATCGGCGATATTGAAAATATCCTTTCTGTTCGGACTTTACGGTAAAGAATTCACAGGAATAGGGACCTTTGCAACTGCAATATTGATATCCGTAATGAGCGGCGTTGTAATGTCGGGCGTACCCGGAGGCGGATTGATCGGAGAAATGCTTATAGTTAATCTTTATGGTTTTCCACCGGAAGCTTTTCCGATTATTGCCACGATCGGATTTTTGGTTGACCCTCCCGCTACAATGGTTAATGCATGCGGAGACAGTGTAGCGGCAATGATGGTAACGAGGCTCGTAGAGGGAAAAGAGTGGTTGGCTAAGGTAATTAAAGGAGAGGCTCAAGGGCAATTTACCGAGTAAGCAGTATGATTTAACGGCAAAGCCTATTGGATTTTGGAGGCAATATAATGAAGTTTTATAAATATACAGGACTGGGAAATGATTTTGTATTGATTGATAATCTGAGAAGTAATGTCCATATTGACGGCAGCCTTGCCAGGACAATGTGCGACAGGAATTTTGGCATCGGCGCGGACGGTATTTTACTTGCATCCCCAAGTGAAAGCTGCGATATAAAAATGGAAATAATCAATTCCGACGGCAGCATAGCAGAAATGTGCGGAAATGCTTCACGCTGCTTTGCAAAGTTCTGTTATGAAAAGAAACTGGTGGAAAAGGAGAGCTTCACGGTGGAGACATTGGCCGGTACCATAGCACCCAGGCTGAATATTGAGGACGGAGCAGTGAAAGAGGTTACTGTGGATATGGGGATGCCGAAGTTCGGCAGCAAAGACATCCCGTTTAAGGTAGATCTGGATAAGGTAGTTGATTATCCCATCCGGGTTGACGGAAAAGAATATCTCATTACTTCAATGTTTATGGGTGTTCCTCACACGGTTGTTTTTACGGATAGTATTGAAGATGAAAAGGTGATTTCGGAAGGAAGAAAAATTGAGGTGTCTGATTATTTCCCCCGAAAGACAAATGTTAATTTTGTTTCAATAATAAACAGAAATGAAATAATCCTTCGCACCTGGGAAAGAGGAGCAGGATATACAATGGCATGCGGCACAGGCAGCTGTGCGGCAGTTGTTGCAGGAATTGTAAGCGGAAGGCTCGGGAGTATTGTCAAGGTGCATCTTCGCGGCGGGGATTTGACCGTTGAATGGAAGGCCGGGGAGCACGTGCAAATGACCGGTGAAGCAAAAGAAGTATTCACCGGCGAGTACGAAGTATAAAAGTTAGGAGAATTCTATTTAAAGAATTCTCCTATTTTTTTCATAAGACTGTTATATTTATACGGAATTTCGTCCGGATCCTCAGTCCAACTATTATTACCCTTTGGAGCTTCTGTATTGGGAGGAACGAAGGCTTGTTTCTCACTTTCCTGGGAAATATCGGAAGCGGGATTGACTGTGCCGGGCTTTCCAACGTAGGTGGTTATATTCTCCTGCTTCATCAACAGGCTTTCATAGTTAGGAAGCCTTTCATTTTTCATGAACTTTTCCTTGAAGCCGCTTTTCTTGAGGGTCGGCTGTTCCGCTGCAGTTTTATCGGCAGTACCTGCCTTTGTGGGGGCGGAATCTTTTGAGTCCCTGATTTCACTGCGTCCTATCCTGCTGTTCAGGTATTTCACATTATCTGAG
>DAOLPD010000039.1:0-15446 GCA_035417425.1 Bacillota bacterium | reverse complement strand
CGTTCATATCAGGGACGGGTGCTGCCTGAGCTTTTTCCTTCGGTTTATCTTCAGTAATAGTCCTTGATATGTGCTCTACGGGTCTTGAAATGCTGTAGTTTTTATCAAGTATGAAAAAGCCCTTTGTTATTGACAGCGGAGCCAGGCTTTTCATTATTTTTACAATATTAATATTGGTATCCGCCGTAACAGGCAAATCAATAGCTTTTCTCCATCTGCCCGATGAATCATCAAAGGTGTATTGGTGAAAAACATGATCCTTTATCCAGGCCATCTGTATTGCTTTATCATCGGTATAAAACAGCGGTATCATTCCACTGGTATCGATGCGTACATTCCCAAGTTCTCTGAAGTCTATTTCACTGCTGCTTGAAGATTTACTCAGAAAATGATGGATGTTGTTTCCCTCGTTTTCATTTGAATAACAAAGCAGGTTTATTTTTTTATTGTGATGTATGAGTTTTATAAATGCCTGGTTTTTGTATGATATGTTTAGGCTTTTGTGAAGCCAGGATTTGGTAGAATCGTCATAGCAGTAATAATTGATATAATAGAGGGCTCCGTCGTACCATACGCTGGCATAGTGAATAATGCCGTTTCTTAAAGGTAACAGAGAGTAAGAGCTTTCAATGTTTTGGGAGTATACTTCCGAAAGGCTGTTCTTCTTCCAGGAATACTCTATATAAGGGGTCTTATCGTTTATATTCTTGTGAATGTGGTAAACATTGTACATGTTTGCAATAGGTAGTTTTTTTGAAAAAAATATATGTATGGAACCGTTTTGCACTATGATGTCCATAATAAATATATTGGAGCTGTTATGCAGATTTACAACAGGTTCAAATTTCCAACTGCTGTTTGTATATATAAAAAGCAGGACTCCCTTATAGCGACTGTTGCAAACCAGGTATATGGAATCATCGGTATCAATGACAACAGCAAAATCTGCATTTGCCTGGCTTATAAGCATTGTATCCTTTATATCCCCTTGAATGGGAACCTCTCTGTAATATATTGAAGAATCCCTGTAGAAAAAGAAATACCTGTTACCCTTTGAATCCTCAAGTATTGCTGATGGGTTTATATCTATCATATAATCACCACCTCAAATTCCTTTATCTATATTTATATGGATATATTTATGCTTATATGACTGGACTTGCGTATCTGAAGAATAATGCACATTTGTCTAAAAAAATTATAAAATTTGCTTTAACTTGTTCACAAAAATGTCCCGACTTCCATATTATAAATTAGACAGCAATGAAAAAATGTAAATATATAGGAAGGTGAGAAAATGACAGTGCCAAATGCTTCATTACCAACTGTATTATGTGCAGGAACCACCAGACTGGAGGTAAAAACAGGCGGGTCGACTGAATGTAAAGATTTGTTTTTTGAGTGCCTTAAGGTAAAAAAGGTATTTGACGAATTTGTTCTAAGGGACTGTGTAGAAGGCATCAAGTTCAAAGTCTGCGGAAATCCACATGGAGATATTATAATGCCTGCTTTGATACTGAAGAACTGCAAGCTGAGTAATGTAGAAATTAAGGATGTATCAACAAATTCAGATAAGAGGCTTAAGTTCTCGGCAAAATGCTGCTGCGATGTGTTTGGAAAGGATGCCAAAGGAAACATTATTCCTCTTGAAGTACTTGATGTGCCTGAAGGAACTAACCTTTCAGAAGGGCCTTGCGGAGAACTCTGCTTTAAATTCAGTGTGAGAAGAAGCTATCCTAATGCAACGGAAGAGAATTTTGAAAGACTGCTGCACTTCCTTGATCAAGGGAGATTTGAGCTTCAATGCCTGGGTGAGGCAGTTATTGATGAGGAGAACAATACGACAACCGGTGAGATACTGGTTACCAACCTGGGAGCGTTTATTGCAGTAAAGTTTGACGCTGAAGTACAGCTTTGTGTTCCTGTATTGGGGTATTGCAAAATAGAAGAGGATGTAGCACCGATAGATGTTGACTTCTGTGAAGAATTTGAGATGGAGGATATCCCTTCATTCAATCCCCCGCAGCTTGGAGCACCGATCCCCCCGTGTCCCATCTCATAATACAATATGATAAGCGGGGATATGAAAATAAAAGAGATTATGAGATATTATCCAAAGACTAAAGGTGTATTGAAATACTATGATTTGCTGTCGGCAGGCTGCGGCTGAGGGGGAGCTCAGGAGAGAACCCTTCGGCAGGCTGCCGGATCGAGAGGAATTGAATTGAATAAACTTATTAAAATTCTTAATAACAGGATAAAGGGTTAGCGTATGCTGGCCCTTTAATACATTTTTTAGTGACTTGTCATAGATAATCAGCATATCATAGCAGCTTCACAGTTAACATTTTTAAGAGCCCTGCATAGTATGTATTATAGTACAGCTGTTGCTTTTCGATATAGCGATATATCGGGAGGCAATTTATATAAAGAGGTGCGGCGCAAGCCGTACCTTTTGATGTTTTTGGGACTGATAATGACACGAATAATTCCGACTAAAAAAGTAGAAATTAATATTGACAATGTTTTTCTGTTATGGTAACCTTAAATTGAAATCCGACTTAATAGGTAGGAATTAATAAGGAGCTGATAATATGATATTATCAACCAAGGGAAGATATGGGCTCAAAATTATGTATGAACTTGCTTTGAACTATGGGGAAGGGCCGATGTCCCTGAAAGAAGTGGCTCAGAGGCAGCAGCTTTCTGAAACCTATCTGGAACAGCTTATAGCCCATCTGAAAAAGGCCGGCCTGGTTAAAAGCATCAGAGGTGCTCAAGGGGGATATGAGCTGATAAGAAAACCCGAAGAGATTTCAGTGGGGGAAATAATAAGGACTCTTGAAGGACCCCTGGCTCCATCAGAATGTGTAATGGTTGATGAACCGGAGTGCACAAAGGCTGAAAACTGCGTAACAAGATTGATTTGGGAAAAAATAATGGAAGGCATTAATAATGTGGTAGATTCAATAACACTTAATGATATGGTCAATGACTACTATAAGCTTAAACAAAAGAAAGAAGGAGAGAAATAATATGGACGGCATAAGAGGAATTTACATGGATCATGCAGCTACAACCTACACAAAAAAAGAAGTGCTGGAAGAAATGCTTCCTTTCTTTACCGAGTACTTTGGGAATCCTTCAAGCGTTCACAAGTTCGGACGAGACGTGCGCAAGCATGTGGACACAGCCAGGGAGAAGGTTGCTAAGGCCTTAGGTGCACTTCCGGAAGAGATATATTTTACTGCAGGCGGCTCTGAAGCAGACAACTGGGCAGTAAAAGGCGCAGCATATGCTAACAAAAGCAAAGGCAATCATATAATAACTACAAGCATTGAACACCATGCTCTTTTGCATACGTGTGAATACCTGGAGAAGGAAGGCTTTGAAGTAACATACCTGCCTGTAGATGAGTATGGTTTGGTAAGTGTCGAGGATGTAAAAGACGCAATAACTGATAAGACAATACTGATTTCCATTATGTATGCCAATAATGAAATAGGTACAATACAGCCAATAGAAGAGATCGGGAAGCTTGCAAGGGAAAAGGGCATATACTTCCATACTGATGCGGTACAGGCAGTAGGAAGTGTTAAAATTGATGTAAAGGAACAGAACATAGATATGCTCTCACTTTCCGCACATAAATTCTATGGCCCTAAAGGTATAGGGGTACTTTATGTAAGAAAAGGTGTAAAGCTTATAAACTTTGTACACGGGGGCGCTCAGGAAAGAGGAAGAAGAGCAGGTACAGAAAATGTTCCGGGGATTATAGGACTTGGAAAGGCTATTGAGCTTGCCACCGAGAATCTGGAAGAGAGCAGCAAAAGGATAATGGGCATGAGGGATAAATTGATAAAGGGTGTAATGGATAAGATACCTTATACAAGATTGAACGGACACCCGGTCAAAAGGCTTCCGGGAAACGCCAATTTCAGTTTCCAGTTTATTGAAGGAGAGTCGCTGCTTCTAAATCTGGATATGAAAGGTATTGCCGGCTCCAGCGGCTCGGCATGTACTTCGGGATCATTGGATCCTTCTCATGTGCTGCTGGCTATCGGACTGCCCCATGAAATAGCCCATGGATCGCTGAGATTGTCTCTGGGTGCTGTAAATACCGAAGAGGATATAGATTATGTCCTGGAAGTATTGCCGGAGATAGTGGAAAGACTGAGACAGATGTCTCCGTTGTATGAGAAAGTTAAAGGGGGAAATACTAATGTATAGTGAAAAAGTGATGGATCATTTTTCAAATCCAAGAAATGTCGGGGAAATTGAGGATGCCAGCGGTGTAGGCGAAGTAGGCAATGCCAAGTGCGGAGACATAATGAAGATTTATCTGAAGATAGAAGATAACATCATTAAGGACGTAAAGTTCAAGACCTTTGGATGCGGTGCTGCAATAGCCACAAGCAGCATTGCCACAGAAATGATAAAGGGCAAAACGGTAGAGGAAGCCCTTGAGCTTACAAATAAAGCTGTAGTTGAGGCCCTTGACGGACTGCCTCCTGCAAAAATACACTGCTCTGTGCTGGCTGAAGAAGCTGTTAAGGCTGCAATTGAGGATTACATGAAAAAACAGGGCAAGGAAGTAGAATCCTCGGTATCAGCCGGGATTGAACCTGATGAAGAAGCATGCTGCAGCAAATGTGAGCGGAAGTGCCATTAGTCCTGTATGCTCATTAGGAGTTGAATTCAAATGAAGAAGCGAGTTGTAATAGGTATGAGCGGCGGAGTTGACAGCTCTGTCGCTGCTTACCTTCTAAAACAGCAGGGATACGATGTAATTGGAGTTACCATGCAGATATGGCAGGATAAGAGCAAGGAAGCCCTTGAACGTGAAGGAGGCTGCTGTTCTTTATCTGCTGTGGAGGATGCCAGAAGGGTATGCGCTAAAATTGACATACCCTTTTATGTTATGAACTTTAAAGAGGTATTTGAAAAGCTGGTTATTGATTATTTCGTTGATGAATATCTGTGCGGAAGGACTCCAAATCCGTGCATTGCCTGCAATAAATTCATCAAGTTCGATGCGCTGCTGGAGCGCTCAAAGGCTTTGGAAGCAGAATACGTTGCTACGGGACATTATGCAAGAATACAGTATGATGAAAATCTGAAGAGGTATATAATCAGAAAATCTGCAGCACCTGATAAAGACCAGACTTATGTGCTTTATAATCTGACTCAGGAACAGCTCAGGCATATACTCATGCCCTTGGGGGACTATAACAAGAACCAGGTCAGGGAGATAGCCAGGGAATTGGATCTTAGAACGGCTAACAAGCCTGAAAGCCAGGAAATCTGTTTTGTTGAAGATAATGACTATGGAAGGTTCATAAGTGAAAGAAAAGGAAGCGAAATCAGACCGGGATTTTTCGTAGATACAAAAGGAAGACGGCTTGGCACTCATAAAGGAATAGTCCATTACACGGTAGGCCAGCGCAAGGGTTTGGGAATAGCTTTGGGAAAGCCTATGTATGTAGTCGAAATAATCCCCAATAAAAACCTTGTTGTACTTGGAGATGAGTCTGAGGTATTCAGCAGTGAGCTTGTTGCAAATCAAATGAACTATATTGCCTTCGAGAAGCTTGAAGGAACAATAAATGTGAAGGCAAAGATAAGATACAGTGCGAAAGAAGCAGAAGCAGCAGTCACACCCATAGATAATGAAAGAGTGAGAGTAGTATTTCAAGAACCTCAGAGAGCAATCACTCCCGGGCAGGCGGTTGTATTCTACCAGGAAGATATACTTGTTGGTGGAGGAACTATTGAGAAGTAGCGTTTCAGCGGATATTAGTGCTATATTATATTGGAAAGATAGCAATATTGCGCAAAAGGAATCTTTCGCGCAAAATTATGGCGAATGAAAGGTATAAATCACTGACTGTGAAGATCTAATAGCAGTTTAAACTATCATTTAATTCTTTATGAATAATATTGGCTGTTTAAGCTAAAATAATGACATAACTATGCAAAATCGGTTTAAGCTTTGCTGAAACCGACTTTTGTTACCTTGATTTTCTTTGCGGCGAAAAAATATACCTTAGTGAAAAATCGTCGCAAACTATATTAAGCTGCGGAGGTGTTATAGTGGATAGCAAGAGCTTGAACAGCAACAATATGATGAGCGCCAGGGATTGTCTTCAAAGAGCCTGGAACAATACAATGGAGCTGGTCAGAGATTTTGAAATGTATTCAAAGAGGATAGATGACGGGGAATTGGCAGAAACCTTTAAGAAGATGGCTGAAGAACAAGGCGTTATGGCACATGACCTGAGAGAGCTTTATAACAGGTATGACAACCAGAAAAAGTAAAAGACCGGAATCGGTCTTTTTTCTTTGTAAAAATGTGAGGTGATTAGTATTTTCAGGATAAATGACATGATTGACCTGCCGGTGTTTGATTGTGTATCCGGGCAAAAGCGATGCACTGTCAGAGATGTAATCATTGATACAAGGGAAAATAGAATACATGTCCTGATGTGCAGGGAGAGGATGTTTGGCAGGTCATTGGAAGCAGTACCATTCAAAAATATCGAGTCAATTTCCCAGAATGGTATACGGGCTTCGGGCAATATCAGCCGTATGAGTCCAAGGGGCCTCTTGGCAAAACAGAGGCGTTTCAGCAGCTGCCAGGATATCTTGGGAAAGCTTGTGCAAAGTACCAGAGGAGAGCCTCTGGGTATAATAAGGGATATCCTATTTGATACAAATACAGGAATTATTAAGGCATATGAGCTGTCAGAGGGATACTTTGACGATTTTATCAGGGGCAGGCATATAGTAGAACTGGAACACGGACATACACTTACAGAAAGCGATGCTGCAACTAAAGAAAACACTGCTTTTGGAATGTCTAGAACCCAATAAGCAGGAATTATATAAACATCCGAAACATAAAATATAAATACTACGAAAAAGAAGAATAATGCAGCATATCGAAGTTTGCAGTCATCCTGCATAGCACTAGCCTTATATCCCGACTCGCACGGTATTAGCTTTGTACAGAATCAGAGATTGATTCTGTTGCACAAAGCCAATAAGTGCTCGCTGATATACAAGGCTAGTGCTCATGGCATATGACCGCAAGCTAGTAAATATGTCGCATTGTTATTATAATATATCCCAATATTTATATAGGATGAACAGTATGAACAATATTTGGGGATCAAAGAAGGTCAATATAAGACTTATTCATATTTTCATAATTGCAGCATTGGTCTTTATCGTGTTCAAATATGGCATTGCCATCGGTACAGTGATAAAGCCCTTTATAATTGCGGCAGCCTTTTCTTACCTGCTGAACCCTATAGTGAAGGCTTTTGAGAAAAAAGGCATAAGAAGGATTTTCGGAGTTTTTATTGTATATCTGATTTTTATAGCTTTAATTCTACTCCTGTCTTTTGTACTTGTCCCTAAGCTGATAAAGGAAATCAGTGCATTGGTTGTCAATATACCCCAGTATTCAAGGCAGATGCAGGAGCTTTTTCGGCAGTTCCAGGACGGATATATGAGAAGCGGGCTTCCGGAAAGCTTTAAGAACGTACTGGATGATAACATACTTATGCTGCAAAGCATGATTCTCAATCTTTTGCAGAATATTGCCAACGGTATTATAGAAATCTTTTCACAGCTTTTTAATATAATAATAGTACCGGTAATTACTTTCTATATGCTGAAAGATGCGGAGTACTTCAAGAACCAATTCATTCTTGTGCTGCCTAAGGCAAAGCGCATGAAGCTTATTATACTTCTCAGGGATATTGATAATGTTTTTGGTAAATATATAAGAGGGCAGATTATTATAGCCAGCTTTGTGGGGGTACTGACAACTGCTGCCCTTATACTGATTAAAGTAAAATATGCCTTCATACTTGGTATCTTTGCCGGTATAGCAAATATAATACCATACTTCGGGCCCTTTATCGGAATTATACCTACAATATTGTTTGCATTGCTGGATTCAACCGGTAAAGCATTGTATGCGGCAGGAGCCTTTATTCTGATACAGCAGCTGGAAAGCGGATTCCTTACACCAAGGATAATAGGAAAGAGTGTGGGAATACACCCTGTTTATGTTATCATGTCCCTTATAGCGGGAGGCAGGCTTTTTGGAATCATAGGGCTTATTATGGCTGTGCCGGTATTGGCTGCAATAAAACTGACACTCAGGCATGTACTCAGGGATAAGCAGGGAAATTAAAACCATATAAAAGCATACATAGCAATGGTATACATAACAACAAATGCAGATTATTGACAAAGCTTCCCGGCTAATATATAATCTTCGTATATATTTATATTGCGTAGATGCAGAGGAGTAAACAGACTGATTTTCAATATGCTGCAATATATGTCGGCATTAGCAGAGAAGGGATGGCTGGTGAGAATCCCGGGGAATAAGCTGTTGAAGCTGCTGCTGAGCATCGTTAAGACGCTGCAGGCGTTATACTGCATGGCGAAAGCCAATAAAGCGGCCCTTTCGGGCAACTAGGGTGGTACCGCGAAGCTCTCTTCGTCCCTAACCGGGATGGGGAGTTTATTTTTTTATAAAACATATACAGGAGGAATAAACATGGAAAAGTTGGGACTTAATGAAGTAAGAGAGAAATTTCTAAGCTTTTTTGAAAGCAAGGATCATTTAAGAATGAAAAGCGCATCTCTTGTGCCTCAGAGTGACAAGAGCCTGCTTATCATAAACTCGGGTATGGCACCTTTAAAGCCGTTTTTTACAGGGCAGGCCGTACCTCCGAGTTTAAGGGTGACAACATGTCAGAAGTGTATCAGGACACCCGATATTGAAAGAGTCGGAAAGACTGCCAGACACGGAACCTTTTTTGAAATGCTGGGTAATTTCTCCTTCGGAGATTATTTCAAGGATGAGGCAATAGCCTGGGGATGGGAGCTGTGCACTGAGGTGTTTAAGATGCCGAAAGACAGGCTCTGGGTTACCATTTATCTGGACGATGATGAAGCCTTTGATATCTGGCATAACAAGATAGGATTGCCTGCGGACAGGATCGTCAGAATGGGTAAGGAGGACAACTTCTGGGAAATCGGCCTCGGCCCATGCGGACCTTGCTCAGAGATATATTTTGACAGAGGGCCTGGTACAGGCTGCGGCAAGGAAGACTGCAAGCTGGGCTGTGACTGCGACAGGTATATGGAATTCTGGAACCTTGTATTCACACAGTTTGATAAAGACGAAGAAGGCAATTACAACAGACTGGCAAAACCGAACATAGATACAGGCATGGGTTTGGAGCGAATGGCTGCGGTTATGCAGGGAGTTGACAATATATTTGAGGTAGACACCGTAAAGTATATATTGGACAGCATTTGCAGCCTTGCCGGGGTGGAATACGGTGCGGATCCGAAGAAGGATATATCGATAAGGGTTATTACCGACCATATCAGAGGGGTCACCTTCATGATATCCGACGGTATACTTCCAAGCAATGAAGGAAGGGGATATGTTCTCCGAAGGCTTCTGAGAAGGGCTGCAAGGCATGGAAGGCTTCTGGGCCTGACAGATCCTTTCCTCAGCAAAATTGCCCTGAAGGTTATTGAAGTAAGCGGAGACGCATACACCGAATTGAAGGAAAAGAAGGATTACATTCTGAATATAATTGACGTTGAGGAAAACAGGTTCTATGAGACATTGGACCAGGGGCTTTCAATTCTTCAGGGGTACATTGACGATCTGAAGCTGACAAATACAGGCACATTGTCAGGGGAAAATGCCTTCAGGCTATATGATACCTACGGTTTCCCACTGGATCTGACTAAAGACATACTGGAGGAGCAGGGTCTATCGGTTGATGAGGAAACCTTCCAGAAGGAGATGCAGAACCAGAGGGAAAGGGCAAGGGCAGCAAGGGCTGACAGCAGTACGGAAGGCTGGAAGGAAGATATATATGCAAAAATTGACTGGAGCATAAAGACCAAGTTCGTGGGATATGAAAGTTTTTCTTCAAAAGCGGTTGTCAAGGCAATAGTAAAGGAAAATGAATTGGAAGACGCAGCAAATGAAGGGGATGAGATAAGCGTAATACTTGATGTCACACCTTTCTATGCTGAAAGCGGCGGACAGGTAGCCGATACCGGAAGGATAATCGGAGAAGGCTTCGAGTTGGATGTAAAAGACTGCAAGAAGGTCACCGGAGAAAGATTTGCCCATATATGCAATGTAATCAGCGGAGAAATAAAAGTCGGGGACTCTTGCATAGCAGAAATTGATTCCGGGAGAAGAATGGCAACTGCCAGGAACCACTCAACCACACATCTGCTGCATAAGGCATTGAGAAAGTACCTGGGAACTCATGTTGAGCAGGCAGGCTCTTATGTTACGCCGGAGCGTTTAAGATTTGACTTCACTCACTTCAAGGCGATGACAAAGGAAGAGCTTGATAGGATAGAAAAGGAAGTTAATGAAGCAATCCTTGCAAGCTATGAAGTAATTACAAAGGAAACCTCCATAGATGAGGCTAAAAAGCTTGGAGCTATGGCGCTATTCGGAGAGAAATACGGTGATATTGTAAGAGTCGTCAAGATGGGTGACTATTCCATTGAGCTTTGCGGAGGCACACATTTGAAGACTACAAGCCAGGCGGGCTTCTTCAAGATAATAAGCGAAGGGGGCATAGCTGCCGGAGTCAGAAGAATTGAAGCGGCTACAGGAGTAAAAGCTTACGAATTTATTAAGGAAGAAGAAAAACTGATGAACGAGCTTTGTGAAAAACTCAAGGCTCATCCAAGTGAATGTGTCAAGAAAATGGATACAGTACTCAAGCAGCTTAAGGATACGGAAAAGGAAGTATCCGTGCTGAAATCAAAAATGGCGGCGTCAATGCTGGATGAGCTTGTAGCCGGGGCACAAGAGGAGAAGGGTGTAAAATATCTTGTTACAAAGCTTGACAACATGGGCATTGACAGCCTGAGAGAAATGGGAGACAAACTGAGAGATAAGCTGGGAACCTCCTTTGTAATGCTTGCCTCTTTTGACGGAGAAAAGACAGTCCTGGTTGCAATGGCATCAAAAGATGCGGTTTCCAAGGGTGTACATGCAGGAAACATCATAAAGGAAGCTGCAAAGGTTGCAGGAGGAAGCGGCGGCGGAAGGCCGGACATGGCACAGGGAGGAATTAAGGACTCGGATAAGGTCGGAGCTGCCTTGGATGCAGTGCCGGAGATATTGAAAAACATGGTGAAGTAGCAAAGTAACAATAATAAAGGGATATTGCCGATTAAGCAGTCGGCAATATCCCTTTTTTACTGTGAAGAATGCTGCGCATTCTTCTATCTTTGTGCTTCGTACTGTCTCAAAAGCTTGACAAACAACTCCGGAACCTTTGCCATTTTATCGGGAGTTTCTACGAAGGAAATACGGAACTGTGTGCTACCCGGGTTGGATTCACCTTTTTCAACATTATAGAATCCTTTCATCGGAGCTACCAAAAGTGTTGTCTCAACTCCATCCAGGTTGACTGATCCTTCTCCTGCGCAGTACAGAACGAACTCAGTTGCATCAAATCCCGGTTTTACAACATTTCTGACATCGATTACCGAGTAGATGGATGCATCAGGGCTTGAAACTATTAAGCCCGGTTCCTGTTTCTTCAGTCCGTTATACACATTAAATATCAGTTCCTTGTAGTATTCTCTGATATTCTTGCACCATGCGGCTATTTGTTCCTTGCTTTCATGAGCCAGGGCACCGAAGATATACTGGCCGATTGCATTAGCGCAAAGGTTCGCAGTATATTCAGCCACAGAACGGTTATTAAATTCGGGGCTGTCTGTAATCAGGGCACCGATTCTCAGGCCGCAGGCATTCCAAACCTTTGAAGTAGTTTCAATGCTCATTCTTCTGCCTTCGATACCGGGTACATCCGCATCGGAAACTCCCCAAACGCTTACAAGCTTTCCGCCTTCGTCATAGAAGAGCTCGCGGTAAGCTTCATCGCTTACAAACCACATATTGTATTTTACGCACAATGCTGCAAGTCCTTTAAGGGTTTCATAATCATATAACTGGCCTGTCGGATTGTCATAAGGTATAACAAGAAGTGCTCCGGGATTATGCTTCTTAATTGCTTCTTCAATTTTATTCAATTCCGGAAGACTGAACTTGCCGTTCTCATTCAATGTACGGGTTACAGTAACAATTTTTCGTCCAATTCTCTCAGCAAAGGAAATATAATTGGTGTAGGCCGGGTCAATTACCATAAGGGGTTTTTCATCAGTACCTGCCGGTCCGCAAACACCCAATAACACTAATTCCATCGCAGCAGATCCGCCGTCAGTTATCTGAACGTACAATTTGCTCGTGTCGAAGCCTTCACATTTGAGGATGTTCTTAAAAGCATCCTGACACTCTGTAAAGCCTGCAGTTGTTGTATACCTTATGACGCCCTTTGCAAAGGGGCTTTCAGGTGCATCAAGCGAAAACATTCTTTTTTGCATTGCAGGATTGGTAGGAAGTGAAACATTACCTATACCTACATTTATTACGGCCTGGGGTTTGACCTTCCGCTCCTCGTATTTCATCTGAGCCAATCGGACGCTTGACGGTGTCCTTGATTCAAAGTGAGCGGATAATACTGGTTTACTCATTTCTTTAAAACACCCTTTCTCATTGATATTTATTTATTATAACCATTTTATGAACAATAAAAGTGTTTTTTCAGCTCTATACTATTTTAACATTAATTGATAAAGTTTTCACTATATTTTCACATTTTAATTAAAACTGGCTTTTTTGATGGGATAGGTTTATTCAAGTGTGCAAAACCCTCATTGAAATCTTGTTATAAAATCCGGCTTATAGGGGAAAATATTGCATAGCGCAATTTACAAATATGCAAAAGTATGGCTATGAGGTGACAGGATGAAAGCTGTAATAATGGCCGGGGGAGAAGGTACAAGACTCAGACCGGTGACCTGCGGAATACCAAAGCCAATGGTGCCGGTTCTTAATAAGCCGGTAATGGAATATACCATAGAGCTGCTTAAAAAGCATAATATAACCGATATTGCTGCAACACTGGCATACTTTCCTGCAGTGATTACCGATTATTTCGGAGACGGCGGAGAATTCGGCGTAAATTTGAAGTACTATATAGAGCATACACCCCTGGGAACCGGCGGAAGTGTAAAAAATGCAGAGGATTTCTATGATGATACCTTTATTATTGTCAGCGGTGATGCCCTGACTGACATAGATTTGGAAAAAGCACTGGAATTTCATAAATATAAGAAATCGAAAGCTACTCTGATATTGAAAAAGGTACCCATACCTCTGGAATACGGAGTTGTTATTATTGACGAAGAAGGTCGAATAACAAGCTTTTTGGAAAAGCCCAGTTGGGGAGAGGTGTTCAGCGACACCATTAATACCGGTATATATATACTTGAGCCTGAAGTGCTTGACTATTACAAGAAGGGCAATAATTTCGACTTCAGCAAGGATTTGTTTCCAAAGCTTTTAAGAGACAATGTCCCCATGTACGGATATGTTACTGAAGAATATTGGAATGACATCGGTGACCTGAGAGTATACAAGGAGGTAAATTTTGATATTTTGGCAGGGAAGGTCAAAACCGCTATCAGATACAGGCGGCTTGGCGAGGATATATGGATAGGTGACGGTTGTGAGATTGCCGACAGCTGTAATCTTATAGCACCGGTGCTTATAGGAAACAACTGCAGAATCAAAGGCAGGACTGTAATAGAAGCCTCAATATTAGGCAATGACACAGAAGTAGAAGAAGCAACCTCCATAAAGAAAAGCATAATATGGAAAAATTCAAATATAGGAAAGAATGTCCAGTGCAGGGGAGCAGTTATTTGCAGCGGAGCAGCAGTAAAAAGCGGAGTGCATATTTTTGAAAATACCGTTATTGGCAGTAATACCACTTTGGAAACGGGCGCGATAATAAAGCCGGATATCAAGATATGGCCTGAAAAGGTCATTGAGGAAGATGCCGTAGTGACCCAAAATCTTGTATGGGGTACGAAAGTATCAAAAACAATATTTGGTCACAGGGATGTCAGCGGGGATGTAAACGTAAGCCTTACGCCGGAATTTGCTTCTCGGCTTGGTTCTGCTTTCGGCTCAATACTGAAGGATGATTCCAGAATCATTGTCAGCAGCGATGGTTCGAACTCTGCTGAAATAATGAAAAAATCACTGATATCCGGAGTGCTGTCTACAGGTATAGGGGTAATAAGTATTGAAAATGCAGCGGTGCCTATAATGAGGTTTGCCGTCAGATTCTACAAGGCAGAAGGCGGAGTTCATATATGGAAGGATTATAGGGAAGAGAACAAAGTGCATCTTGAATTCTCAGGCAATGGAGGAATAAGTATAGACAGATCCATTGAGAGAAAAATAGAGAACAGCTTTATCAGGGAGGATTTCAAAAGATGCAATGCAGATAGGATCAAGGACATAATAAGGGCGGGCAATTTCACTGATTTCTATATCCAAAGCGGCATTAACATGCTGAAAAATACCGATAGGATAAGGAGCTCCGGGCTTAAGCTGGTTGCAGCTTCAATATCCTCACAGATAGCCGGATTAGCTCAAATGCATCTGAAAAATATGGGCTGTTCGGTGGAGACGGATAACGCTTGGGACAGGTATAAGATGCGGATCAGGGATAATGTCAGTGTAAGGGCATATTACGAGCATATAGCCGAGCTGACTGTTAAGAGCGGGTCATGTATGGGAGTAGTATTCAGTGAGGATGGAGAAAGTTTTGTGCTTATTGACCATAAGGGCAGGATACTGGATAAGGATAAGCAGATTGTCCTGATTTCATTAATAATACTCAAGACAGGAATGGACAAAAGGCTTATAGTTCCCCATACGGCATCAAGAGTGATAGAGGAAATGGCCAAGTGCTACAGCATAGAGGTCGTGAGGACCAAGAATACCCCTGCGGCGATTATGAGAGAGATGTTTCAGCATAATGCCGGACTGGAAGAACCTTTGTTCCAATATATACTTAACTTTGACGGAATTTGGGGTATAGGGAACCTGATTGACTTTATGGCAGGCAATTCTGTAACACTTTATGATCTGGTAAATGAGCTTCCTCATTTCCATATGGAGAAAAATGAAGTAAAGTGCGACTGGCAGCATAAGGGAAGGGTAATAAGAGAAATCATTGAGGAAAACAAGAACAGAGAGATTGAGCTCTTTGAAGGGGTAAGGATAAATAGTGAAAACGGATGGGTTCTTATACTTCCTGACAGCGAAAGGCCTGTGTGCAATGTTTATGCAGAAGGAGTATCCGAGGAGTATGCAAGAGAGCTTGCCGCTGAGTTCACCGACAAAATAAAAAGCATAGTATCTGCTGCAGATAAGAATAATATGACACAATTATAAGTCTGCATAACCAAGCAAGAGCTTGTATAGTATAGCAGGGCACACTTTT
>DAOLPD010000038.1:0-19615 GCA_035417425.1 Bacillota bacterium | reverse complement strand
TCCAAGGACTGACTGTTATAGGTTATCTCACAAATGTTGCCACACAGTCTGACGTTTCTCCTGTCTCACCCCATGTCTTTACGTGTCCTTTTGTATTTGTCATATAAAAAATTAGGGTGGAAATTTTTGTTGTAAAATACTATAATATACTTGTAATGCAATTGTAATACGATTGTAATACAATAAATATCTAAATATTTTAAGGGGGAAGATTGATGTTTAAAAAAGGTTTAGTACTGGTATTGGCGCTTGTGATGGTTATGACAATGTTTACAGGCTGCGCACAGCCTGCACAAGCACCGGCTGAACCGGCTCCAGAAGCTGAAAAGGCACCGGCAGAAGAGTCGAAACCGGAGTTATCCTTTGGTATGATAACGGACGTTGGCGGCCTTGGAGACAAGTCCTTCAATGATTCAGCCTGGGAAGGCATTCAGAAGGCCGGAAAAGAATTTGGGGTTGAACCGGTTATACTTCAGTCAACAAAGCAGGAAGATTATGAAGCTAACATCGGGAACATGGCTCAATCAGTTGACCTTACCATAGCTGTCGGTTACTTGATGGAGCAGGCTATGATATCAGGATCCGAACAGTATCCTGACAGGAAGTTCGGAATAATAGACATGGTAGTTGACAAACCAAATGTTATGTCAGTCACATTCAAGGAGCATGACGGCTCATTCCTGGTCGGTGTCATTGCCGGTCTTACTACAAAATCCAATGTTGTTGGCTTTGTAGGAGGTATGGATAGCCCATTGATTGAAAAATTTGAAGTTGGTTTCAGAGCAGGCGTTGCTTCCGTAAATCCGAATGCGAAGGTACTTGTAAACTATACCGGGGCTTTCGACAATCTTGATAAGGGAAAGGAAATAGCGATTTCACTGTTCAAGCAGAAGGCTGATGTCATATATCACGCTTCCGGCGGCTGCGGTATAGGTGTAATACAGGCAGCTGACGAAAATAATTTCTGGGCGATCGGTGTTGACCAGGATCAGTCAGCGGTATCAAAGAACAATAGGGTTCTCTGCAGCATGATCAAGAGAGTTGATGTGGGTACATATACTATAGTTAAATCATATGCTGACAATAATTTCGCCGGAGGAAAGGCTATCGAACTGGGACTTAAAGAAGACGGCGTAGGCTTCAGTGACGGCGGAAACAATGTACCGGCTGAGGTTAAGGCTGTCGCAGACAAAGCTAAAGAGTTAGTTATTAACGGCACAATAGTTGTTCCTTCATCAAGAAAAGAATTAGAATCATTCAAACCTGTAGAAATAAAGTAATCAACATCGTGTAGCTACATGATGAATCAAAGCTAGATGCGGTTCTGCATCTAGCTTTTACTTCACAAGCTCTAATTAAAAATGATATAATTAAAACATGTGAAATATTGCAATTTTTGAGAAAGCTTTCTTATTTGATTTGAGAGGTGGGATGAAAGTTGCCTGCAGTAATTGAGATGAAAGGTATTAGCAAATCCTTTCCCGGTATACGGGCGAATGACAATATCAATCTGAAAATTGAGCAGGGGGAGATACATGTACTGCTGGGTGAGAACGGAGCCGGCAAGTCTACTCTTATGAATATACTTTACGGGCTTTATCAGCCGGATGAAGGACAGATATTCATAAAGGGAAAGCCTGTCGCGATCATTAATCCGAATGTAGCGATTTCTCACGGTATCGGGATGGTTCACCAGCACTTCATGCTGGTTCAGCCCTTTACCGTTACGGAAAATATCATACTTGGAAAGGAGCCAAGGAAGGGAACTACCTTGGATCTTGACAAAGCAATAAAGGATGTAGAGGAAATTTCCAGGAAATATGAATTGAAGGTGGATCCACGGGCTGTTGTCCAGGACATTTCCGTAGGAATGCAGCAGAGGGTTGAAATATTGAAGACTCTTTACAGAGGGGCTGAAATTCTTATTCTTGATGAACCGACGGCGGTGCTGACACCGCAAGAGATTGAGGAATTATGCGTTATTTTAAGGAGTCTGGTGGATCAGGGCAAGTCAATAATACTTATTACTCACAAGCTTAAGGAAGTTATGTCTATGAGTGACAAGGTGACAATTATCAGGAGGGGTAAGGTTATTGACACATTGAATACAAAGGATACAAACATAGATGAACTTGCAGAAAAGATGGTGGGCCGAAAAGTTAGCCTCACAGTGGAGAAGAAGGAAGCTGAAGTTTCTGCTCCGATTCTGGAGATTAAAGACTTAAGGGTATTGGACAAAAGGAAGCTTGAGGCAGTCAAAGGTATAGACCTTCAGGTTAATGGCGGTGAAATACTAGGAATCGCAGGAGTGGACGGCAACGGTCAGAGTGAACTTGTACAAGCCATAACCGGGCTTTCAAAAGCAGAAGCGGGAGAAATCCTTTTAAACGGCAAGGAGATTACGAACCTTACTCCAAAGGAGGTAATTGCCAGCGGAGTAGGACATATACCGGAGGACAGGCATAAGAGAGGCTTGGTACTGGGTTACAGCCTGTCAGAGAATTCCATATTGGGCAGTCACTACTTGAAGCAGTTCAGACAAGGTTTGGGTCTGAATTACCATAAAATAAGGGAGTATTGCAGAAGGCTTATTAAGGAATACGACATCAGGACTCCCAATGAGAGGGTACTGGCAAAATCACTTTCAGGAGGGAATCAGCAAAAACTGATAGTTGCAAGGGAAATTGACAGAGATCCCAGCCTTTGCATAGCTTCACAGCCTACAAGGGGATTGGATGTGGGGGCAATAGAGTTTGTGCACAAGAAGCTTATTGAGCTGCGGGATGAAGGCAAGGCGGTGCTGCTGGTTTCACTTGAATTGGATGAGATAATGGATCTGTCAGACAGGATTGCAGTAATGTATGACGGAAGAATAGTAGGAATCCTTGATGCAAAGGATGCGAACGAGAAGAAGCTTGGCATTATGATGGCGGGCGGAAGTGCTCAGGATGCTGTATAAGGAGGATGTGAAATGGAATCTGGAATGAATGAGTTTAAAGAAGGACTGCTGAATACATTAAAAGAAATTGCATATCCCCTTGTTGCAATATTTATTTCGGTCATCGCAGGAGGAATCCTGGTATATTCCTTCGGAAATGATCCAATAGTAGCTTATACTGCCATGATAAAGGGAAGCCTTGGAGATTGGAATAAATTCGGAGAAACCCTGGTTACCGTTACCCCGCTTATCTTGACAGGCTTGTCCATTGCCTTCGCATTCAAATGCAATCTTTTCAATATCGGAGTAGAAGGACAGTTCATTATTGGTGCAATTACGGCAGTTTGGGCAGGATGGGCTTTAGCTGGCTTGCCGGCAATACTTCATCTTACCCTGACACTGCTTGCAGGTGCTGCTGCAGGCGGGCTCTGGGCTTCGGTTATCGGCTGGCTTAAGGCAAAGGTGGGCTCCCATGAAGTAATAAATGGAATAATGATGAATTACATTGCAATGTATACCAGTAATTTTCTGGTAAGGACAGCATTGAATATACCCGGCAAGGCCTATTCCGTTGAAATTGCCGATACTGCTAAGCTTTGGAGATTTTCTCAGGCTTTTGAACAGTTCAAGCATTCAAGACTGCACATAGGAATAATATTTGCCTTGATAGCTGCTTTGGCTGCGTATTATATTCTTAATAAGACTGTAAGAGGATATGAAATCAGGGCTGTCGGACTCAATCCGCATGCAGCCGAATACGGCGGGATAAGCGTCAGGAAAAATATAATCCTTTCAATGATTGTTTCAGGTTTGTTTGCAGGGCTGGCAGGAGCCATAATGACTACAGGGGTCCAATACAGGGTAAATAACCTGTTCGGTTTTACAGGCTATGGATTGGATGGAATTGCCGTTGCTTTGGTAGGAAATAACCACCCTATCGGAGTCATACTATCGGCATTTCTTTTCGGAGTGATGCAAAAAGGCGGCCCCCTGATGCAGATACAAGGGATTCCCAAAGAGGTTGTCGGAATCATTCAGGGAATAATCATACTTTTTGTAGCTGCAAACTTTGTTAAGGTAGTAATGGAGAACATTAAACTGAACAGGGACTTGAAGAGAGCTGCAGTGCAAGAGGAGGTGGAATAGAATGGAGGGCATAGGCATTTTGACCATACTGGGCATCATTTTTACAGCCAGCATAAGATCGGCCACTCCGCTGATATTCGCCGCCCTGGGAGGCAACTTCTCCGAAAGATCCGGTGTTTTCAACATAGGGCTTGAAGGAATTATGACAGTCGGCGCTTTCAGTGCGGTATTCTTCTCATATAAGACAGGTTCCCCCTGGGCGGGACTCTTGGGTGCCATGGTTGTTGGAGGCCTGTTCGGTCTGCTTTTGGCGTTCATGAGTATATATTTCAAAGCAAATCAGGTTATAGTGGGTACTGCGATAAATATACTGGCAGCCAGCCTAACTACCTTCCTGTTGGTTGAAATCTGGGGAAGGCCGGGGCAGACGGACAATGTTGAATACTTTAAAGCTGTGGGCCCCTTTAATCTGTTTACTTACTTGGCATTTGCCCTGGTAATCGTATCATATTATGTAATGTACAAGACTCCCTTCGGATTAAGAGTCCGTGCTGTGGGTGAACACCCCAGAGCTGCAGATACATTGGGGGTTAATGTTTATGTAATAAGGTACATATGCGTAATAATAAGCGGTGTACTTGCCGGTATAGGCGGAGCATCACTTTCCATAGGCTCAATGAGTCTTTTCAAGGAGGGAATGATAGCAGGAAAGGGCTTCATTGCATTGGCTGCATTGATATTCGGAAAATGGAATCCGATAGGGGCGGCATTGGCATGCCTATTCTTCGGCTTTGCTGTTGCACTGGAGACAGTTGCTACAAATTTACCGGTCCCCAGAGAATTCCTGTATGCGCTTCCATATATCATGACGATGTTTGCGGTATCAGGCTTTGTAGGCAGATCGGTGGGGCCGGCTGCAGGCGGGATTCCCTATGAAAAAGGTGAAAAATAATAATCTGAGAATTCTAATAATGCGCTTCGGCGCATTATTCCTTTTATTTACAGTTGCAAATAATTATGACTTGTCCTGCGTATATGCTATAATATAAGTGGATTTATGCTATATAATATTAATAGATAACTTTTTGCATAGGATTGTATTATTTCATCGATGGGGGGTGATGAAATGAGAATGGGATATGATTTATTAATAGAACAACAGCAGAAGCTAATTATGACGCCTGAACTGAAGCTGGCATTGAAGATACTTCAATTGCCTGCAGTAGAGCTTGAGGAGCTGTTACAGCAGGAATTGGAAAATAATCCCGTTCTTGAACTGGTGGACGATAGCAGGGATGAAAAATCCGAAGCACAGCAAAAACTAGATAAAAAGGAAAAGGAAAAAGAAAAAGAAAAAGAAATCGATTGGAAGGAATACTTCCAGTTTCAAGGTAAGAGTTATTCCGAGGAGGGCTTTGACAATGATGAGGCTTCTGAACTCTCCTATGAGAATTTCATAACCTACTCATATACATTGAAAGACCACCTTATTTCACAGCTGCGGGTATCCCAGATAAGCAAAAAGCTCAGAGATATCGGAGAGTATATTATTGAGAGCCTTGATGAAAACGGCTATCTTACCATTACTAAGGAAGATCTGGCAGCCATTCTTGACGCGGAGCCGGAGGCGGTAGAAGAAGCGCTGAGTGTGATTCAGACCTTCGAGCCTTTTGGAGTCGGCGCGTCAAATCTGAAGGAATGCCTTTTAATACAGCTTAGGAATAAAGATATTAAAGATAAGAAAATCGAAGCGATTATTATGAACCATTTGGATGATATTGCATCTAACAGGATCAGCAATATATCGAAAAAGCTTTCCATAAGCATTGAAGAGGCTCAGAAATACAGCGATATTATTAAGAGCCTTGAACCAAAACCCGGACGGGCTTTTGAGGAGGGTACATCAACAAAATATGTGACCCCTGACGTATATATTGAAAAGGTAGGAAAAGAGTATATAGTAATTGTCAACGACTATTATGGTTCCAAACTTACTATAAATCAATTTTATAAAAAGATGCTGATTTCCGAGGATAAGTCATCTCAGGCCTCCGCCTTCATAAGCAACAAGCTGTCCTCTGCAATGTGGCTGATCAAGAGCCTTGAACACAGGAAAAACACTTTATATAATGTGGTAAAGGCTATATTGGATTACCAGATGGACTTTTTCGAAAAAGGGCCTATGTTTCTGAAAACAATGACACTGAAGAAGATTGCAGAAATGGTAAATGTACATGAGTCAACAGTAAGCAGGGCAATAAACGGCAAATATGTGCAAACACCACGCGGGATATTTGAAATAAAGTACTTTTTCAAAAGCGGTGTTGATAATCAGGATGGAGAAGCGATTTCTTCAGAAAGCATCAAGAAAAAGATTAAGGGTTACGTATGCGGTGAGGATGCAAGCAAGCCTCTAAGCGATCAGCAAATAGCAGATTTGCTTGTGAAGGAAGGATATATGATTTCCAGAAGAACAGTGGCGAAGTACAGGGATGAACTGGGCATCTTGTCTTCTTCAAAAAGAAAAAGGTATTAAAGGCGGCATATCAATAGGCCGTCTTTTTGTTTCTGTGTTTTTTTCGCTGATAAATTATGAATTCTAGCAAATAATACAATAATATATTGAAATTGGAACATGTATATAATATAATTTAATTAATCGGGACGTTATCATATAATACGGGACAAAATATGACCATGGGAGTAATGGTGATGAACGAATTTTTGAATTTGCAGAAAAGGCTGGTTCCGGAAGTAATAGAGATTACGGAAAAAAGATATAGTATCCTGAGGGCAATCGAGTTCAATCAGCCCGTAGGAAGACGCGCTCTTGCGGGGATACTCGGGCAGAGCGAACGTTGGGTAAGAAGTGAGCTTGATATTTTGAAGAGCCAGAATCTGATTTATGTACAGGCTTTGGGCATGATGGTAACAGATGAGGGAAATGAAGTGATAAACAAGCTCAGGGATTACATATCAGAACTTAAGGGACTCAAGGACCTTGAAAAAGCAGTCAGGGAAATGCTCGGCATAAAAGAATTCATTGCAGTGCCGGGGGATACGGAGAATGAGCTTCAGGTAATTGTTGAAATGGCCAAAGCGGCTTTTGAATATATCAAAGGAATAATAGAAGATAATGATATAATTGCGGTGAGCGGGGGCTATTCCGCATTATCAGTCGCCGAGAATGCGCGCAGGATTGATGCACAAAACATTACCATAGTTCCTGCCAGAGGCGGAATAAAAGCGGATATGGAGCGCCAGGCAAATATTGTTGCAGAGAAGTTAGCCAAGAATATCGGAGGCAATTATTATCTTCTGCATCTTCCGGACAATATAAATGAGGATATGCTGAAAAGGATGGCTGATGATCCGGATATAGCCAAGGTACTCAATTACATCGCTGAAACTGATATTTTGATATATGGTTTAAGCTCCTTTGAATCTATATCCAGGAAAAGAAATTTTACCGAAGAACAGGTTGAAAGGCTTAAGGCTTTGAATGTCAGGGCAGAGGCAGTAGGCTGCTATTTTGATTCTAACGGAAATATTGTATATAAATCCGGCAGCATAGGTATAAAACCGGAGCATTTAGATAGTATAAAAACTGTAATGTCGGTTGGCGGAGGAGCCCGGAAAGCCGAGGCTATAATATTGACAAGCAAGGGCAGAAAAAACAGAGTGGTTGTGACAGACGAAGCTGCTGCCCGTGAAATATATAAGATTTTAAAAGGAGGAAATTAAAATGGCATTAAGAGTAGGAATCAACGGTTTTGGAAGAATAGGGAGACCGGTTTTTAAAATCGCCTTGGAGAAGTTTGGAGACGATGCGGAAATAGTTTTGATAAATGATTTAACTGATCCGAAAACACTGGCACACTTATTGAAATATGACAGCACATACGGCAGGTATGGCAGAGACGTACAGGCTAAGGAGCATTCAATAGTTGTAGATGGGAAAGAAGTTGAGATATGTGCTGAGACGAAGCCGGAAAACATCAAGTGGGGAGACTACGGAGTTGACGTGGTTATCGAATCCACAGGCAGATTCACAAGCAAGGAAGCAGCAATGGCTCACGTGGCTGGGGGAGCAAAGAAAGTAATAATATCTGCTCCTGCAAAGAATGAAGACATTACAATAGTAATGGGTGTAAATGAAGACAAGTATGATCCTGAAAAACATATTGTAATATCAAATGCCTCCTGTACAACAAACTGTTTGGCACCTGTAGCCAAGGTGCTTCACGAGAACTTTGGAATCGTAAAGGGTCTGATGAATACAATACATTCATATACAAATGATCAGAGAATACTTGATCAGCCGCACTCAGACCTTAGAAGATCCCGAGCTGCCGCATTGTCAATAATTCCGACAACTACAGGAGCTGCAAAAGCAGTTGCATTAGTGCTTCCGGAGCTTAAAGGCAAGCTTACGGGACTTTCCATGAGGGTTCCCACTCCTACAGTGTCGGTGGTAGATTTGGTTGTTGACCTGGAAAGGAATGTTACTGTTGAGGAAGTGAATGCTGCTCTCAAGAGAGCGGCAGAAAATGAGCTGAAGGGGATACTTGAATATTGCGACGAGCCTCTTGTATCAATAGATTTCAAGCAGGATCCGCATTCCTCAATAGTTGATGCGCTATCTACAATGGTTATTCAGGATAACATGGTCAAAGTCATTTCATGGTATGACAATGAGTGGGGCTACTCCAACAGAGTGGTTGACCTGGTAAAATACATTTCTAATAAATAAGGAATCATCATTGATTAGGAGGATTCTTGTGATGAATAAAAAGTCCATACAGGAAATCGATGTTGACGGTAAAAAGGTGCTGGTAAGAGTAGACTTTAATGTACCCTTAGATGAAAACGGCACTATCACGGATGACAGAAGAATAAGGGAAGCGCTTCCGACAATCAGGTATCTGAGGGAGCATAACGCAAAGGTCATTTTAATGTCGCACCTTGGAAGGCCCAAGGGAAAGTTTAATATGAAATATTCTCTGAAGCCGGTGGCTGAGAGGTTGTCCGAGAAACTTGGAGCTGAAGTAAGACTCGCCGGTGATGTGATCGGGGATGCGGTACAGGCAATGACAGAAAGCCTCAAGGAAGGGGATGTGATGCTGCTTGAAAACGTCAGATTCTATGAGGAGGAAGAAAAGAACGACAAAGGGTTTTCAAAAAAGCTTGCATCTCTGGGAGATATATATGTAAACGATGCTTTCGGCACCGCACACAGAGCTCATGCCACAACAGCAGGCATTGCAGAATACCTGCCGTCTGCCGTTGGATTCCTGATAAAGAAAGAGCTGGATATAATGGGCAAGGCTCTGACTGCTCCGGAAAGGCCTTTTGTTGCAATATTAGGCGGAGCAAAGGTCTCAGACAAGATCGGCGTAATAGAGAACATGATGGATAAGGTTGATACTCTTCTGATTGGCGGGGGTATGGCCTATACCTTCTTCGGGGCAATGGGTTATGAGATAGGAAAGTCCATATTTGAAGCCGATAAAGCAGAGCTGGCGGGTGAACTGCTGAAAAAAGCGGAAACAAAAGGCGTGAAATTGCTGCTCCCCGTTGATACGGTCGTTGCTTCTGAATTCAGCAATGATGCACCGAAAAAAACTGTGCCGGTTGCTATGATTCCAAAAGATATGATGGGTATGGATATTGGAGAGGATACAAGAAAAATCTTCTCTGAAATTGTCAAGAACGCAAGGACAGTTATATGGAATGGCCCAATGGGTGTATTTGAAATGCCGAATTTTGCAAAGGGCACCTTTGAATTGGCAAAAGCTATGGCTGAATGTACAGGGACAACAATCATCGGCGGCGGTGACTCGGCTGCAGCTGTTGAACAGCTTGGCTTTGCAGATAAGATGACGCACATATCTACAGGAGGAGGGGCTTCTCTTGAATTTATCGAGGGCAAGGTGCTTCCCGGGATAGAGGCAATAGAGAATAAGTAATTAGGAGGATGAGATTATGCGCAGACCGGTTATAGCTGGCAACTGGAAAATGAACAAGACAGTAAACGAAGCAATAAAGCTTGTAGAGGAGCTCAAGCCTCTTGTTAAGGGAGCTGCCGCTGAAGTTGTAGTGTGTCCTGTTTTTGTTTGCCTGAATGATTTGGTAAAGGTTTTAAAGGGAAGCAATATAGGAGTTGGCGCACAAAATATGTACTATAAGGAAAGCGGAGCATATACCGGGGAGATATCTCCTGTGTTTTTAAAGGATATAGAGGTTGAATATGTAATATTAGGCCATTCAGAGCGCAGACAGTATTTCAAGGAAGAAGATCCGGAAATAAACAAGAAGGTAATTGCTGCACTGGACCATGGATTAAAGCCGATTCTCTGCGTAGGAGAAACCCTTGAGCAGAGAGAAGCGGGGGTGACCTTCGATGTCATAGCAGCTCAGGTGAAAGGATGTCTTGAAGGCATTGAGGACAGGAAAACGGATGATTTGATAATAGCCTATGAGCCTGTATGGGCTATAGGAACCGGCAAAACTGCAACCAGTCAGGACGCAAATGAAGTCATTGGATTCATCAGGAAGCAGCTGGCCCTATTGCTTGGGAATGATGCGGCTGACAAGACAAGGATACTATATGGAGGCAGTGTTAAGTCCTCAAACATAAAGGAACTTATGGATATGCCCGAAATAGATGGGGCTCTTGTAGGCGGAGCAAGCTTGGACGCTCAGGAGTTTTCACGGATCGTGAATTTCAATCAAGAATAAATATATAGATTTAAGGAGGGTACTGACTATGACAGTAATTACTGACATATTTGCAAGGGAAATAATAGACTCCAGGGGAAATCCAACCGTAGAGGTTGAAGTTGAGTTGGAAGGAGGAGCTTTAGGCAGAGCTGCAGTACCTTCAGGAGCATCCACCGGGGCTTTTGAAGCTGTAGAGCTTAGAGACGGCGACAAATCAAGATACCTGGGGAAGGGTGTGTTGACTGCAGTAAATAACGTAAATGAGATAATTGCACCGGAAATAATAGGCATGAATGCATTAGACCAGGTCGCAATAGACCAGGCTCTTATTGAGCTGGATGATACTCCCAATAAGGGGAAGCTGGGTGCCAACGCCATATTAGGAGTGTCACTGGCTGTAGCTCATGCAGCTGCAGAGGCGCTGGGACTTCCGCTTTATCAGTATGTCGGCGGAGTAAATGCCAAGACTCTTCCGGTTCCAATGATGAATATACTGAACGGCGGAAAACATGCAGACAATAATGTGGATATTCAGGAATTCATGATTATGCCTGTTGGTGCGGAAAGCTTCAAGGAAGCATTGAGAATGTGTGCTGAGGTCTTTCATAATTTAAAATCCGTGCTTAAAGCCAAGGGCTATAACACGGCTGTAGGGGACGAAGGAGGATTTGCACCTAACCTTACCTCTAATGAAGAAGCGCTTCAGGTTATTATTGAGGCTGTAAAAAAAGCAGGCTATGAGCCGGGCAGGGATATATACATAGCAATGGATGCTGCTGCAACCGAACTTTATAAGGAGGACGGCAAGTATCATCTTGATGGTGAAGGAGTAGTAAAGACTTCTGAAGAAATGGTCGAGTACTATGAGAATCTTGTCAGCAAGTATCCGATAATCTCACTGGAAGATGGGCTTTCCGAAGAAGACTGGGACGGCTGGAAGCTTCTTACCGAAAGGTTGGGCAAAAAAATACAGCTGGTCGGCGATGACCTTTTTGTAACAAACACAGAGAGACTGAAAAAGGGCATAGAAATGGGAGTAGCAAACTCCATTCTTATAAAGGTAAACCAAATCGGTACACTGACAGAGACCCTTGATGCAATCCAAATGGCAAACAGGGCAGGGTATACTGCGGTTGTATCCCATAGATCAGGTGAAACGGAAGACGTAACAATTGCTGACCTTGTTGTGGCTGTCAATGCAGGGCAAATAAAAACCGGTGCCCCATCCAGGACGGACAGGGTTGCAAAATATAATCAGCTTTTGAGGATTGAAGAAGGATTGGATACAATGTCTAAGTATTTAGGCATAAACGCATTTTTTAATCTGTAGGCCTTGGCGTAAAAGGCCTGATAAAAAGATGCCGCGGAGCTGAATTTTTAATCTTAAAGTGCTATACAATTAAAAAATATGTGTTATAATAATGGGTGAGATTATTTCATCCCATTATTGTATTTTATCAGCCTTTGTGTTAAAATGGTGTCTGTAGAATTTTTCCTGATAATTATGCGAATAATAGCGGAAAGAGCGAATGGATAGCAATAAATGCACGTTCTTTTGGCACAAACGGATGATCTGGATGAAGATGGGAGGTGCAGGGAGTGAGAGTACCCTTAGTGATTTTACAGTACGTTGTTTGTTTGGTATTGATTGTAAGTGTGCTTCTGCAGCCGGGAAGGAGCGCCGGACTGTCCGGTTCAATAGCGGGAGGTGCGGAACAGCTTTTCGGAAAGAAAGCAAGCAAAGGCTACGAAGCATTGTTTTCTAAACTGACAACAGCAAGTGCAATTCTGTTCATGGTTTTATCGATTGTACTGGTACTTGTAAAATAATATTTCAATAATGATAGCCTGACTTTGTGTTGGGCTATATTATCAATATTTCGTGTATACAGTATTACAGTATATCACATTTATGTATTAGGAGGGTTATTCGGATGGATTTATTGATTCTGGCTCCGCTGTCAGGAGTACTTGCTCTGGTTTTTGCAGGGTTCTTAGCAAACAGTATTACAAAGAAAGACCCCGGAAACAATAGGATGAGAGAAATAATGGGCTTTATCCATGAAGGGGCAATGGCATTTCTATTCAGGGAATATAAGGTACTTGTAGTATTTATTATTGCATTGGCAATAATAATCGGAATATTCCTCAAAAGCTGGCTGACGGCATTATGCTTTGTCGCCGGGGCATGCTGCTCCATACTTGCAGGTTATTTTGGAATGCAGGTGGCAACAAAGGCAAATGCCAGAACGGCAAACGCCGCACAGAAAGGCCAGAATGAAGCTCTCGGGATCGCATTCAGGGGCGGAGCTGTAATGGGCATGTGTGTTGTAGGCTTAGGCCTTCTGGGTTTAGGAATTTTATATGTATTTATTAGAGATGCAAATATTGTGACAGGTTTTGGCTTGGGTGCAAGTTCAATTGCTTTGTTTGCACGTGTAGGCGGCGGAATATATACAAAAGCTGCTGACGTTGGTGCCGACCTTGTAGGAAAGGTGGAAGCCGGCATACCTGAGGACGACCCGAGAAATCCGGCAGTTATAGCCGATAATGTAGGCGACAACGTAGGTGACGTAGCCGGTATGGGAGCTGACTTGTTTGAATCATATGTAGGCTCGATAATTTCTGCAATAACTCTTGGTGCGATAGTATATGCCGGAAAGATTGAAGGAGTCTTATTCCCTATGCTTTTGTCCGCTATAGGTATAGTAGCTTCGATTATAGGAACTTCTTTTGTAAAGACCGATGAAAAGAGCAACCCGCAGAGCGCTCTCAGCAGAGGAACCTATGGGAGCTCGATAATCGTAGTTCTGGCATCTTTTATACTAAGCCGTTATATGTTCGGCAATCTGGATGCCTTCTGGGCAGTTGCTGCAGGGCTTGCTGCAGGATCGATAATCGGATTTATATCGGAAGTATATACTTCTTCCGACTATAAGTATGTAAAGAAAATTGCCCAACAGTCAGGAACAGGGCCCGCTACTACAATAATAAGCGGCCTTGGAGTAGGAATGCTCTCTACAGTGGCACCGATAATCTTCATTTGCGCTGCAGTGCTTGTGGCATATGATTCTGCAGGCATTTACGGTATTGCTCTTGCGGCAGTAGGAATGCTTTCAACAACAGGCATGACAGTTGCGGTAGACGCATACGGGCCTATAGCTGATAATGCCGGAGGCATAGCAGAGATGTCAGGCCTGCCTGAGTCTGTCAGAGAAGTCACAGATAAGCTTGATTCAGTTGGAAACACAACAGCTGCAATAGGAAAAGGCTTTGCAATAGGCTCAGCGGCATTGACTGCCCTGGCGTTGTTCGTATCCTATTCAGAAGCTGCCGGCCTTAAGACAATAGATATTCTTGACCCTAAAGTAATGATTGGAATGTTTATCGGAGGTGTGCTGCCTTTCCTTTTTGCCGCTCTTACTATGGAAGCAGTCGGCAAGGCCGCTAATCAGATGATAGAAGAAGTCAGAAGACAGTTTAGGGAAACCGCAGGTATAATGGAAGGCACAACCAAGCCTGATTATGCAAAGTGTGTTGATATTTCAACTGCTGCGGCATTAAAAGAAATGATTGTACCAGGGCTTCTTGCTGTAATAGTTCCTATAGCTACCGGCTTTGTTCTGGGTAAAGGCGCTTTGGGAGGACTTATTGCAGGTGCGGTTATTACGGGAGTACTCCTGGCAATCATGATGGCAAATGCAGGTGGAGCATGGGATAATGCCAAGAAGTATATAGAATCCGGAGAGATGGGCGGAAAAGGCAGCGATGCGCACAAAGCTGCAGTTGTCGGCGATACTGTCGGAGACCCATTCAAGGATACGGCAGGGCCTTCCATGAATATACTTATTAAGCTTATGACTATAGTTGCATTGGTGTTTGCACCATTGTTCATATAATCCTGCTATATATTCATCGTATTTGATAATATAAATAGAATACTGTAATATTAAAGAGATGATAGAAACTATCATCTCTGATTTTTTGCTGTAAAGAATATACTTTCACTGTGGAATATACTTTTACCGGAGGTTATTATGAAAACATTGCTGATCTATCTCATAACCGTCAATATTGCCGCTTTTGCTGTTATGGGAGCAGATAAATACAGAGCACAGAGGAATAGATGGAGGATAAGCGAGTCAAGCATTTTCGCATTAGGACTTATTGGAGGGGGAGCAGGTATATATCTTGGGATGAAATTGTTCCGCCACAAGACCAAGCATCTTGAATTTACACTGGGGATACCTGTGATAATAATTCTGAATGCAATTGCGTTATGGTATATTTTGCAAAGGATTGAGTAGGTGCGCATAAGAAGAATGCGATATATCTGAAGTTTGCATAACCCTCCGCAAGAGACAGTATAGTATATCGAGGCACACGGATTATGATTTTGACAGGCGGTAGGCGTAGTAAAAAGCTAGATATTCTTTTCTGTGGGCTGCCTGTGGGAATCCACATGCAGTGTAACAGAACATATAGAATATCAGCTTTTTACCGCCGCTGCAATGCCTTTGGAAAAGCTCTAACGATGCCAAAAGGCCCTCCATGTTACCAAAGCCATATCAGAGGCCTGTTGCCAAAATATATAAAAGTGTGCCCTGCTATACTATACAAGCTCTTGCTTGATTATGCAAACTTATAACTGCATCGCATTCTTCATATAAAAGCGGCTCGCTGAATGTTATGAACAAAATGTGTTCATAATAATTACATATTGAATCCACAGCCTTGGGAGATGTTTTTCTTGAACGATATTAACAGCAAATATGCAAAAGAATTTTATTTCAGAGGCAATAACACAGGGGTGCTGCTTATTCACGGATTTACAGGAACACCGTATGAAATGCGATCCTTAGGGGAGTTCCTGAGAGATAAAGGCTGCACAGTTAGAGGAATCCTGCTGAAAGGGCATGGTACAAAACCGGAAGATATGAAGAGATGCAGCTACAGGGATTGGATCCATGGAGCCGTAGAAGGATACCGGTCACTGAAGCAGGAATGTGATGAGGTTTTTGCGGTTGGATTTTCCATGGGAGGATTGCTATCCTTATACCTGGCAAGGAACTATGATATTAGAGGTGTTGTAACCCTTTCGGCACCTATCAGGATATACAGCAGGGCAGCTGCTTTGGCTTTCATAGAAAGAAACCTTAAGAATCACATGACAGGAAAGACTGAGAACAGGGAAATAAATGTAATCGGTTATGAGAGAGCGCCATTAATAAGCGTGCATCATTTGTTCAAGCTGATAAGATACGTGAAAGCGAACCTGAAGCATATAAGAAAGCCGGTGCTTGTTATGCAATCTTACGGTGACAGGGCGGTAAGCCCGAAAAGTGCAAATATGATATACAGCAACATAGGCTCAAAGGATAAGAGCATAATATATTTACACAAAAGCGGTCATGTAATAACATGCGACAAGGAAAAAGAACAGGTTTTCAAGGAAGTATATGACTTTATAAAGAACAAATCCGCTTTTATCATAGAAGCGGATAGAAAAGAAGAGAGGTGCAGCAGCATTGTTTAATGACGAAAAAGAAATTAACCTGGAGTTGAAGAATAGATTGTTGGATTTCATGAGAGAGGATGCATACAAACCCTTGTCTCATGATGAGCTTGTTCAGGCATTTCAGGACGATTCATT
Organism: Bacillota bacterium; assembly: GCA_035417425.1. Classification (GTDB taxonomy): domain Bacteria; phylum Bacillota; class Clostridia; order Lutisporales; family Lutisporaceae; genus BRH-c25. The sequence goes on along the minus strand of DAOLPD010000038.1, from coordinate 3,215 downwards.
TCAAGTGCCGGAATTGGATGAAGTGCTGAATTCTCTGCTTGAAGAAGGAAGCATAATTATAACAAGGAAAAATAAATATGGCCTGACAGAAAAGATGAATATGGTTGCAGGGCGCATACAAGGAAATAAAAAGGGTTTCGGGTTCCTTATACCGGATAATAAAGACCTTCGTGATTTATTCATACCTGCAGAAAATCTCAATGGCGCAATGAATGATGACAGGGTAATCGTAAGGCTTACTGCAGGCGAGTCGGAGACCAGGAAGAGCGAGGGCGAGGTAATAAGGATACTGAAAAGGGCAAACACCAGAATCGTAGGAACCTTCGAAAATGGCAATGGCTATGGATTTGTGGTGCCTGATGATCCAAGAATATATCAGGATATCTTTGTATCCAAATCTGACTTCAATGGTGCGAAAGACGGATATAAGGTTGTCGTTGAGATAACCAGGTGGCCTGAGGCAAGAAGAAATCCGGAGGGAATTGTCGTTGAAGTATTGGGGCATAAGGATGATGTCGGTACCGATATTTTATCAATAATCAGAGGGCACAATCTTCCGGAGGAGTTTCCAATCGAGGTGGAGAACCAGGCCGCAAAAATACCTGAGCTGGTTAGTGATGCGGATATAGCAAAACGAAGAGACCTGAGAGAAAAGACAATTGTTACAATTGACGGAGAAGACGCAAAGGACCTGGATGATGCCGTATCACTGGAGATATTGCCTGACGGAAATTATCTGCTGGGAGTACATATAGCGGATGTAAGCCAGTACGTATTTGAGAATTCGCATTTGGACAAGGAAGCACTGAAAAGGGGCACAAGCGTGTATTTGATTGACAGGGTGGTGCCGATGCTTCCCAAAAGGCTTTCAAATGGCATCTGCAGTTTGAATCCTCAGATAGAAAGGCTTACATTGAGCTGCGATATGGTCATAGACAAGAAGGGCAAGGTAAAAGAATACGAGATTTATGAAAGTGTCATAAAGACAAGCGAAAGAATGACCTATGAAAACGTAAATAAGATCCTTGCCGGCAGTGATCCCATACTCATGGAAAGGTATGGTTACCTTATAGACACTTTCAGGCAGATGGAAGAGCTTATGCTGATACTGAATAAAAAAAGGCGTATAAGAGGAAGCATAGATTTTGAATTTGAAGAAACCAAAATCATATTGGATGAAAAGGGAAGGCCTATTGAGATAAAGCCCTACGAAAGAGGAATATCAGAAAGGATAATTGAGGAATTCATGCTGGTATGCAACGAGACAGTTGCAGAGCATATGTATTGGAAAGAGATACCCTTTATTTACAGAGTCCACGAGGATCCGGATGCAGAAAAGCTTCAAGCCTTTAATGAATTTATATTTAACTTCGGTTATCATCTGAAAGGAATAGCGGAAATACATCCAAAAGCGCTGCAGCAGCTTACCGATCAGATAAAGGGAACCAAAGAGGAGAGGATAATAAACACACTGATGCTGCGTTCGCTGAAAAAGGCAAGATACACTTCGGAAAGCATGGGACATTTCGGCCTCGCTGCGAAGTATTACTGCCACTTCACTTCTCCGATAAGAAGATATCCCGACCTGATGATCCACAGGATTATTAAAGAGGATATTCATGGGAAACTCACTGAAAAAAGGCTGAAGCATCTCCATTCAATAATCGAGAGTATCGCAGAGCAATCCTCCATCAGGGAGCGGGCGGCAGATGAAGCTGAAAGAGAAGTAGACGACCTCAAGAAGGCAGAATATATGAAAGACAGGATCGGAGAGGAATATGACGGAATAATTTCCGGAGTCACTTCCTTTGGAATGTTTGTTGAACTGGAGAACACTATAGAAGGCTTGGTGCATATGAGCAATATGGAGGATGATTACTATCAGTTTGATGAGATGCATCACATACTTATCGGTGAAAGACGGAGAAGGACCTTCAGAATTGGTGATAGTGTAAGGATAAAAGTCCTGAATGTTGATATTGCTAATAGAACAATTGATTTTTCATTGGTTTAACCTGATTTAGCATTTTTTTTCATTGATATTACAGTTGTATTTCATTATAATGAGGCGAGAAGATGTGCAATTGGCTATGGGCATATATTCCTCGCCTCATTGAAACGCTCGGGTAGTTTTTTTGCATAAATGCAAAAAACCCTTATTTGAAATCTTGTTATAATATATAAGTTGACTCCGGTACTGATGATGTTATAATATTAGTGCATGCTCATATTTAAAATGAAAGCATATAACATTTTGAAAAATGCGCAATATATTGTAAAGTTGGGGTAACATGGCACAAGTCAATATTAAGACAATCGCACAAAATAAAAAGGCCAGGCATGAGTACTTCATTGAGGATACCTATGAAGCCGGTATTGAGCTTTCAGGCACTGAAGTGAAGTCCATAAGGAAGGGCAGCGTCAACCTGAAGGACAGCTATGCCGCAATAGATAAAGGACAGGTTTATGTTTACAATATGCACATAAGCCCATATGAGCAGGGCAATATTTTCAACAAGGATCCTATGAGGACAAGAAAACTGCTTTTGCACAAATATGAAATTAATAAACTTATAGGATATGTTCAGCAAAAAGGCTATACTCTGATACCGCTTTCGATTTATCTTAAAGGCAGCCTGGTGAAGGTACAGCTTGCGATAGCAAAAGGCAAGGAGCTTCATGACAAGCGCCACGATATCGCGGCAAGGGATGCAAAAAGAGAAATGGAAAGGGAATTCAGAGGCAAAAATTATTAAACATGGGGGCGTAATGGTTTCGACGGGGGTAGTTGAGGCCGTGGCAGCGAGCAGTGGTCCCAGAGGCACTTAAAAAAGCTGGAAACTTAAATTTAAACGCAGAAGATAATTTTGCATTAGCAGCCTAAGGGCTGCTCGTTCAACCCGGGGTTCCCGCACCTTGGGATTGGGCGTCATTTAGCGGGGTACGTCACTGCCAAAGCTTTGAGGCAGCTGACGCATTATGAAGCTACTGAAGCTGTAAGCCTGTCTGTAGGCGTGCAGTAAAGGGAATGTCAAAATACAGACTGCGCTCGGAGAAGCTGTGACCAAGATGCTTTCGGACAGGGGTTCGATTCAGAAGAGTCGCCTTGCAGTGTGAACTGCAAGTGACAATCCGGCTTTATCGGTGAAACCGTAACGGATAAGACGACGGCAATACCGAGGGGTATGCGGAGCAATCCAGCAGCCCTGTATCGA
>DAOLPD010000037.1:0-19739 GCA_035417425.1 Bacillota bacterium | reverse complement strand
TTTTTGCGCCGCTGAAGTGTGCATCAGCGGCGCAAAAAATTCTGCAGGTATTATCCCTACTGCAGAATTTTTTGCGCCGCTGATGCACACTTCTCCCTGAAGTTTTTTATTTCCTTTAATTATAAGTTTTTCTTCCAAAAGTATATACTCCTTTGTTTATAATGGATGAAAATATGCCATTTTCATTATATCATTGATTCATATTTTATTAAATATATTAGAAAAAGGCAATTTTATTGCCTTTTCTCAATTCCTTCCACTTTTTCATTATATGCATTTATGTAAATAATATCCCTGTCAGTCTCAATCTTCCATACGGGGAAAGCCGTTCCTTCCACTACTTCAGAAACATCAACCTGTCCTCTTGCACCGGTTCCAAAATAATATCCCTGCCGGATCTCCAATACTTCCTTACTGGGCAGCTCACTGTTCTTATTATGTTCCGGCACATACAGAAGTGCTGTCAACGGAGAAATCACTTCTGTCCTCTTCCCTGCCAGCCTTATTGTATCAAACCATACTATCCTGGCCCTATGTACTCCGGAATCATTTACATAAAACTCCATAATACTGTTGTAAACCTCCGCTCCTTTGAAAGACTGCGAAAAAACAAACCTCTTATAGCCTTCAATATCCTCCGATATTCCGGCATCAATATCATCAGTTATATTAAGCTTGCTCAGAAACTCTCTTATATTCCTTCTGCAGGCTTTCTCATCTATCGCCCCGGCCGGCTTTATGCCGCTGTCTGAATAGTATAGCTCACGGTTATTTTTGATTCTTATTTCAATGTTCTTTCCTTTTAACCTCACTGTGTGCTCTGAGGCTGATTCTTCCGGCACATCCCCCGGGGGGAAAAAGCTTCCCTTTACATCTTCATTACTGAAAAGCTTGTACTTAACTATAATAGAAGGCATATCGGTTTTTTTCCCCGGAATCCTGCCTGTTACAGTTATATCCTTTTCTGCAAGATAGTCAGTTATTTGCTTTGCCTTCCCGCTGTCAACATATCCAAAACCACCTGTGCCGGCTCCAAAAATCATACATCCAAGAAAGATATTGATCGCTGTAAAAACAACTATAAGAATTGTCTTTGCTTTGGCCCAATCCATATAAACCCTCTCCTATATGTCCTGTACTGACAGTTCCGTATTCAGGTATATTGGATCCTACTTATCCAGTATGATCCCTGTCTCTGCATTTATTATATATTTCCGGTTCAGTACCGTACCCTTGTCAAGCCTTTCCACCGTAACTTCAGCAACCCAGACAGGCACATATGTTATGCTGTTTTGGCCGAACCTTTCATAATAGGCCAGGTACATATCATTGACTTTCTTTATCGTTTCACCGCTTAGGGCCTCTACTTTTTTGTCAAGCAATATATCAAGCACATCTATGGAACTCATGGCCTGCTCATATTCCAAGCTATGGTTCAGTATCCGTCTGATCCTCTTATATCTTCTTACTTCATCCCCTACGATCTCAACTTCGATAGAGCCGCTGTTTATATCGGAGGCTGATAATACAGGCAATCCCTCGTAGGCATATCTGTATCTGATTATATACTTGTCATCCCCCATACTGTTTATCTTTATTATATCAGATATATAGCAATCCTCAGGAAAGCCAAAATGCCTGCTTACAAATTCAGTGCTTATATCAATGGCACCGCCCACACTGACTTTGTTTTTGTCACCCGGCTGCAGGTTAAAATTCACATATTCCAGCATGCCGTCAGTATATAATTTAACCACCTGGCCCTCTCTGTTTGTATAAACAATAGTACCGTCCATATTCTTAATTATGCTGAGGGAAGTTATTTCATCATCAAACAAGCCCGCTATGCTTTCGGGTATCTCATCCGACCCTTCCACCTCCTTTTGTCCCGACAAAACCGGAAACCCTTTTGTGCCGATTCTCGTCGGCACTACAGAGTTTTTACCATACATCTCCGGCTGAATACTGTCAAGATAAAGGCTTAGTACAGTTGGCTGCTTCTCCAGATTCGAAATCAGATAGTCCAAATTGTTCTGTATGCCTTCTGTTCTGAACTCATAAAGAATTCCCTGAGCGGAATCACACAGATATGCCCTGTCCAGGCTCTGGGCAACGATTATTTCGTCAATGCTCCTGATGCCTATATTCGGATAGTTGCTTATATTCATAAGCTTATATACTGCTTCCATCTCCAGAGGCATATTATAGATGAAGGTTATTCCCCTTGAATCCCTGATTTTGTACAGTTCCTCCATAGGAATTATTTTCACAACTTCCTTGCTGTTCATCAATATTGCAGTACGCATTACCCTCTTGGCTTCTTTGAATATCCTGCCGTATGCTTCGCCGTATTCTTCATTGTCATACAGAAGCGTACTTCTTTCTCCGAAGCTGACTATAAGCTTATGAGGCCTGAGAAGGTCCGATTTGTCATATTCTGCGTTATAATCCGGCTTTATTGATTTATTTCCGGACATAATAAAAACACCCTCAATGGAAGTATAAAACCATATTCGGGTAGTCAATACAAAACTTAATATTACAAGAAATAAAAGAGATACTGATTTAATCCGTTCGCGATTCAATATTATCACCTGTATATGCTTATTCAGTCGAGTTCACTTTATTTGATAAATCCTCAACGAACTTATTCAAGGAAGGACCATTGACTTCCTCTTTTGCATCCTTTTCAAGACTGCGAACCAATTCCAATGTTATTTCTTCAGTTTCCCCGTCTGCATTACTAATCAAAAGCACAATTTTGTTTTTTCCAAGATTAAGGGCCACCGGTTCTGCAAAAATCCCTGAGGATCCGACTGTATACTCTTTTGAATCCTGAAAAATCCAATCTCCTTCACTTTCCGAGGAATTCGACTGTTTCTTATTGACTATAATGCTCTTTTCGCTCTTAAACCAATATAATTCTATAGTTACTACAGTACCTTCACTTGCACTGCCGGAAATCATGTACTCCCTGTCAAAGGTTTTTGATTCATTATCTGAAAGCAGCTTAAAAACCGGGGCATCTTCTTTTGCATAATTTGTCCCTGATTGGGCATATACTGCCGAGCCTGCTGCAAATACTGCCGTAACTATGATTGCTGAAATCAGCATCTTCCTGAACATGAGAATTCCTCCCATATAAATAAATACTAATCCTCAGTATTATTATATAAGAATTTTATTACAGCATTATTACAGACTAATTAAACTTATTTTACAATAAACTTTCCTCACATGGGAAATTAATTATTACCTCACTGCCCTTTCCATATTCGCTTTCTATCCTGATTGAGCCTTTATGAGCTTCCACAATATTCTTGGCAATTGAAAGTCCCAGCCCTGTACCCCCCATGGCTCTTGACCGCGCTTTATCAACCCTGTAGAACCTTTCAAACAGTCTCGGCAGATCCTCCTTTGGTATCCCGATCCCGCTGTCGGCTATCCTTATCTCTACGTTGTCCTTCAGTCTTTTTGCAGTCATTTTGATGCTGCCGTTTTCCGGAGTATATTTTATTGCGTTGCTTATTATATTTATTATTACCTGTTCTATTCTATCCTTATCCCCGTTTATTTCACACAGCTCTCCAATAGCTTCAAAGCTTAAGGACTGATTTTTTTGTTTGGCTGCCATTTCCATCTTTACGACACAATCTCTTAATATATTCAGTATGCTAAGTCTTTTCATGTTCCATTCCATCTTGTCATAATCAAGCTTGGAAAGCTGCAGCAGATCCTTTACCAGCCTGGTCATCCTTTCTGACTCACTGTTAATAACATTGAGGAAGTTCATGGTATATTCCTTGTTATCCAATGCCCCTTCCAGAAGGGTTTCGGTATAGCTCCTGATTGTAGTAAGCGGTGTTCGAAGCTCGTGAGATACATTGGCTACAAATTCCTTGCGCATTCTATCCAGTTTTTCCTGCTCAGTGACATCCTGAAGCACCAGCATGGCGCCTTCAGCCTCATTCTGTTCATTTATTATCTGTACTACACTGATTTTTATTATGAGGTTGTTTATGCTTAAAATATTGTAATTCTTATCACTATCATTTAGAATATCGTTGAAGGTTATCCCAAGATCCAGCTTCTCTGCGGCATCGTCGAAATTCCTGTTATAAAGGTCTTCCTCCCGGATATTGAAGATCTTATAAGCGGCAGGATTTGCGTGTATTACTACCCCTTCGGCATTTACAGCTATTATTCCGTCGGTCATGTTTGTAAGGATTGTTTCAAACTTGTTCTTTTCCCTGGACATCTCATCCAATGTGCTCTTCAGCCTCACCGAAAGATAGTTGAACATTTCGGTCAATTGGCCTACCTCATCTCTGGATTTTACGGCTATTGTCTGCCCGAAATCTCCCTTTGCCAGTCTTTCAGCCTTTGAGGTTACTTCTTTGATGGGACCTGTAAAGGTCCTTGCCAGAAGATTGCCCAGAAGGGCTGTTATGCATAGTGCCAAAATGGTAGCACTGGTAAGTATTTTATTGATGCTCGTTATGTTTTCTTCAATACCGGATAAATCTGCACTGATATATATTGCTCCGGTTACATCATTATTGGAGGAAATAATAGGCACGGCAATACTCGTGAGATATTTTGAGTTATCAACGGTCCATGTGATTTCCTGGGCTTGCTCTATAGCTTCCTCCACTATCCAGAGTCCCAGGAGGTCAAGATCATCTACAGCTCCTTCATAATTCGTCTGGCTGGCTGTAAAACCCCCATTTTCATACACAAAAACCGCCCTTACCTGCTTACCCTGGCCTACAAACCAATTTGACACAATCTCCTGAATATTAGACGCTCCTCCTATTTTGTCCTTCAGATTGTCAGCCAGATAATAGCCCCTTGCGATAATAGTATCTGTCATGCTGTTAATCTGTTCTTTTTTTATAGCTTCGGTGATGAACACGCCTACTATGGACATTGCAAGCCATACCAACAGGAAGGATATAATTACAAGCTTCCATTGGATGCTTCTAAACATTTATTAAATCCTCCTGAAGTAATATCCTACGCCCCTCTTTGTCTGTACATACACGGCATTGCTTGGGTCATCCTCAACCTTTTCCCTCAGTCTTCTTACCGTAACGTCAACAGTCCTTACATCCCCATAGTATTCATAACCCCAGACCTCTTCCAGAAGTGTCTCCCTTGAAAAGACCTGTTCGGCATGAAGTGCCAGATACCTCAAGAGCTCAAATTCTCTTAGAGTAAGCTCCAGTACGGTATCATCCTTACGGACCTCATATCTGTTCAAATCAATTATCAGATTGCCTGATTTAATAATCTGCCCGCTGCCTTCCAAACCGGAATTGAGAAAATTGGCCCTTCTTATGTTGGCCTTTACTCTGGCCATAAGTTCCCGTACGCTGAAGGGCTTTGTCATATAGTCATCCGCACCCAGCTCCAGGCCCAGAACCTTGTCCACTTCCTCTTCCTTTGCCGTAAGCATTATTATTGGAGTACTGACATTCTCCCTCAGCTTCTTGCACACAGTAAAGCCATCCATTACAGGAAGCATAATATCAAGCACAATAAGATCCGGTTTATGCTCGTATGTCATGTTCACAGCCTGCTGTCCGTCTTCAGCCACAAATACCTTATAGCCTTCCTTCTCCAGGTTGAATTTTATGATATCTGCAATTGGCTTTTCATCGTCTACCACAAGAATTCTTCTGTTTTCCATCAAATACACCACCCCATAAATCAAATAAATCAACTCTTCATAAACATATTTTACTACTTATGCTCTTATTACGCAATAAGTCAGGTTTTTCCGGCAGATGCAGGACAAAAGGACGAAAGCACTATCATCAATAGGGACCAATGTCCTATTAAAATAAGGCCTGTACCTTATACTAATTTTGGCAAAAGTAATATAAAATGTAAGCATCTCAACAAAATGTTTTATATCCCCCCGGATATAAAAAAGGCGGTCGTCTCGACCGCTCTTTTTTTACCTCTTCCAAGCCCCTGAATCAATATATTCATTCAGATCTTCTCCGTATATTCTAAAAAAAGCCTCATCCAGGGTGCTTCCATATTTAAGTTCGTCCAGCATGCGGTTCATGCTTTTCCTTCCCCTCTGCTCAATAAGCCTTCTTACAATATCGTAAGACTGCCTGTAGGACTGTGTTTCATCCAATTCCATAAAGTCATTCCTAAGCTCATGGGCAGTGTAGTGCCTTTCGTAACTAAAGCCCTTTGCCCACTCTGTCCCATCCACATCATACTCTTCATAAAGGGCAAGTCCTTCTGTAAGCCACAGCTCTATATTTCCTCCGGTTCTATAGTCAATCACCCTGTGCACGTACTCATGAAGTATCGGTCCGTCTGCTTCGTAATCCCTGGTAAATATCTGCGCACTGTCCAGATATGCTTTGGGTGACAGCACATGAATAATACCCAGATTATAAAGCCCCATAACCGCTTGTCCTTTGACAGACTGCTGATAATCCCACATGCTTTCCTGATCATCGTACACAAACACTATGGTTTTATCCTTCGGATAAAAACCGTAGTGCATTCCTTCAACCTTATAGCTCTTTTCAAAAATTCCCGCTATATCTCTTACTGTATCCTCGTCTTTATCGGTATACTTAATAATGAAATGCTCAGTCTCATATATATTGAACTCAGGGGTGAATTCACTGCTTTTTATATGAGCAAATACCTTGAGGGCTTCATATCCCTGCATTTTTACAGCCATAAACCCTTTATCGCCGGTGAAAAAAAATAGTACTGTCGATAATATTAGTACTATTGCCAGTTTTGATATTCTTTTTTTCATATATCTAATCCCTTCTAACAAGAGCAATACAGCTCCTGAGAATCAGCGAATCAAATATATAATATCATAATTTTATGTTAACTTCATTGGTATTTTTTGATACTCTTATACTCTAATGGCAGCCGCTGCAACCTCCGCAGCTTCCGCTGCTGCATCCTCCGCCGCCTTTTGATGATCCCACACTGCAGCATTTACCTTCAAAAACCTGTTTTATATCCTCGCTTCCGCATTTTGGACACTTTATATTCTCTCTGTCCGATAATTTTACTATCTCTTCAAATTTTTCACCGCATTTGGTACATTTGAAATCTATTAAAGCCATAAGCAACACTCCTTTACTATAAATTATATATACCATTCACCAATTTTTTTCAATAGCATATTATGAAATTACCGCTGATAAATCTATAATACCGGGGGATAACCATGATTTCAATTTTTTCATGTTTCAAAAGTTTTAAAAAGGTTGATCCGGCAGTAAAAAGATATATTTCCATCAAAAAAGTTAAAACCATACCTGTTATAATAACTTTTAAAAGGCCTCTTGATCCGAAAACCGAATCGGCACTGAAACGAAAGGGTCTCAGGGTAAAATACCATGTTCCCTTTCTGAATGCAGTCACCGGTAAAATAAGTATCGGTAATTTTGATTCTGTCAGTAGTTTTGTCGATATTGCAAAAATATATTTTGACGGTACTGCAAAACTTATGGGTGGCATTGAAAGCCGTGATACGGCCCTTGAAAGCCCCGGACCAGCCTCTGTTCATTTGAGCGGAAAAGGCATTACTGCCTCCTTTATTGATTCCGGCGTGTATCCCCACCCTGACCTGACAAGGCCCCGGAACAGAATCACAGCCTTTAGGGATTATATTAATGAAATCAATGAACCCTATGATGATAACGGCCATGGCACCGCCTGTATAGGAGCGGCCTTTGGAGCCTCCATTGACGGAAAGTTCAGGGCAGCAGCTTATGACTGCAATATTGTATGTGCAAAGGCCTTCAACAGTCTGGGCTATGGATGCTTCTCAGATATATTGGCCGCAATGCAGTGGATATACAGTATAAAAGAAAAATACAACATCAGGGTCCTTGTGCTTCCCTTTGGCTGCTGCTGCACAAGCAAGCATTTCGATATTCTGAGTCTGGCATCGGAGGCCCTTTGGAACAACGGCCTATTTATCTGCACCTGTGCCGGAAACCTGGGCCCTCATGAGGCCAGTGTGACTTCTCCCGGAATTTGCGGTTCCGCCTTCACAACAGGAGCCTGTACTGCTTCCGGATCTTCTTCAAGAGTTGCACCCTTCAGCGGCCGCGGTCCTGTGGAAGACAAATATGACAAGCCTGATGCCGTCATGCCCGGATATAAGATAGCAACCCTTAATGCCGATACGGATTACATACCCGGGAGTAAACCATCATACCAGTCAAAGCTTTCAGGGCAGCAATACACTCAAATAAGCGGGACCTCTGCTGCGGCAAGCATGACTGCTGCTGCCGCAGTGCTTCTGTATCAGAAAAAGCCGAATCTGTCGCCTTCAGATATTAAAAGCCTGCTTAAGAGGTTCTGCATCTCGCTGAATGAGCTTAAAACCGCTCAAGGTGCCGGCATAATTGATATGAAAAAGATTGAGGAATTCAAATTTTAATCCCTCAATCTTTTTTAATTTACTTCATATTACTTTAAATAGTTTGCCGGATTCTGTATGACGCCATTCTTGCGTATCTCAAAATGTACATGAGGCCCCGTACTGTTTCCCGAGCTGCCAACCTCACCTATCTTCTGGCCTTTATAAACCTTTTGCCCGACACTTACACTGTACTTGCTGAGATGTCCGTAGTAAGATACAAAGTTGGCGCCGTGATCTATTATTATAAGCTTGCCGTATCCGCCTTGATAACCGACAAAGGTCACTTCCCCTCCATCCGAAGCTTTTACTGCGGAACCATAAGGAGCTCCGATATCTATGCCTGTATGTCTTCTGCCCCATCGCATTCCATATCTTGATGTTATGCTTCCCCTGGCCGGATATGAGAATGTTCCCGTTCCCTTCTTTGGCGGCGGGTCTTTGGTCCCTTTAACGATTATCTGTGTCTTAGGCTCTTTGATCATTTTCTCACTGAGAATTGTCCTTCCGGTCTCAATGCCGTTAACCTTTGTAACATCGGCAACAACTTCTTTTTCGCCGTATATGCCCTTGACCCTTATACTGGTCTCATCCTTATACATTGAGCTGCTGAATTCCACCTTCTGATCGAATTCCGCCTTATCAATGAATGTGATAGTTTCCACCGTCTTTACGCTTATAAGAGGCTTTGGAACAATCAGGTTTATCATCTGGCCGATCTTAATCCTTTCCGGATTGACTCCCGGATTGGCTTTTTCCAAATCCGAAAGAGACATATTGTACTTGCGTGATATGGACCAGAAGCTCTCGCCGGACTTTACCTCATGGGTCCTGATTTCATTGGTCCCCTTTATAATAAAATCTATAATCTCATCTTTATCAGCTATTTCCGAAGCATCTATAAACTCATCCTTAAGCTCTACCTTTTCTGCAAAACCAATCTCCTTAATCTTTGATCTGTCTGCTCCGGCCAGGCTCCTGTCCTGAATCTCCTTCAAAAGCTCTTCAGCTTTTTCCTTTGTCTTCAAAACTGCAATAATATTACCGTCTGCATATAAGCTGCACCCCTGAACCTTGAATTCAACGTTCTTGCCCAGGACTTCAACCAATGCATCGTCCTTAAGTATTTCCTTGCTTGATGCCCTTGTTTTTTCATATGTAATTTCGCTGCTGAAGCTTATTTCGGAATCAGCCTTTTCCTGGTATTTCTGCTTCAAAATATGTAATGCGCTTTCGACCGTCTTTGGGTTCCTGACCTTACAGATTTCAACTCCATTCACCTTTACGGTATATGCTTTTCCTGAAGCATAAACAAAAACCGAGGTAAATACCAGGAGTACAATCAATCCGCAGGCTATGGCGAATCTTCTTCTGTTCACAATCTTTCTGGAATATATATGTTTATTTAATGAATTAGCTCCAGTATTTGTAATCTTATTCAAACTATTCTTGATAAATCTCTTGACATTTTCAATTCCGCCGGAAATCTTGCTCCCGTATCGTGCTGCTGCTTCCTTTAACTTACTTCCCTCCATCTATTCGCCTCCTTCAGCAGTAATTACGGTTTTGTAAGCTATATGTATCTGGCACAAGACATATAGCCTGTATAAATTATTCTACAATAAAAACAGATAATATTCAAATTTTTATGTCTACATCCATTATTTGCCATTTACTGTATAAATGCTTGTAATTATTAGTATTCAAAGTTGCCCTTTTTATTCACTTTTTTTGTACAAGCAATGCCATAAACAACATATAAATATGTCACATGTGGTATAATTATGATATACGCTTAAATAGTTCCAAGGAGTGCTTTATTTATGAACTTATTCAGAATAAAATCTAATAACGAAGATCTTGGGCAAACCATTGTTGAGAACCTTTTCATAAGCCATTACATGCCCTTTGCACCGGCAGATTATGTCAAGGTATACCTGTTGGGGCTCAAGTATTCTCAAAGTTATGTAAACAATATGCTTTCCACCGATACCGTAGCAAAGACCCTCGGTATTACCCGGGATGAGGTGCATGCTGCTTGGAGGTACTGGTCGGAGCAAGGTATTATCAAGCTGTATCCCTATTCCCCGGATGATGCTGAAAGCGGCTTTACGGTTGAATATCTCAGTATCAAGGAAGTCATGCTGAATATAAAGGAAGAAAAGACGGGTGCAGGCAAATATAGTCCCGAGCGTATAATAAATGCCCGGGGCAACCAGGATGTAAGGGCTATGTTTGACTCCTTCCGGAAGCTTTTCGGAAGAGAGCTGTCGCCAAATGAGCTTTTTGTATTCCTCGATTGGATGGATGACTATAACTTTCCTCCCGATGTTATTAAAATGCTGGTGGAGGAATGTGTATCAAGAGATAAGAAAGAGATGCCATACCTCAAGCAGGTGGCAAAGAATTGGTTTGACGCCGGAATAGACTCTGTGGAAAAGGCAAAGCAATATAATTCGCGTTATAAGGAAAAATGGCAGAAGTACAACAAAGTGCTCAGCTTTTTAAGGATTGGCCGGCAGCCGACCTCAGCTGAAGAAGAAATGCTGCAGAAGTGGTTCTATACTTTTGAATACAGCGAGGATATAGTGCTTAAAGCCTGCGAGCTGACTGCAAGCACCCTGAAGCCATCCTTCAGCTATATTGACAGGATATTGACCGAATGGCACGGAAAGGGCCTTTCCATCATGCCCGAAGTGGAGGCTTACCTGATTAAGAACCCATCAAATACCGGCAGGAATTCAAAGCCCGAAAAGAGGACTTTCAACAATTTTGCCAACCGTACATATGATACCAAGCTTCTAAAGGAGAAATTGATAAAAAAGGGACGGGGTGAATTAAGTGAATAGAGCTTACAGTATTGCAGAGGAATATGAAAGAATACGGGAAAAGAATAAAAACGAGCTGGAATACCGTAAGAGCTTGCTGTACTCTAAAATTCCCAGACTCAAGGAAATAGATGAGGAATTGGTAAAGCTCGGCATTGATATAACAAGAACAGTACTCAGCAAGCCTGAGAACAGTGATATTCTCGTCAAAGAGCTGCAAAGCCGGCAGCTGGATTTAAAAATTGAAAAGGCTGAGATCCTTACCGCCAACAACTATCCCAAGGACTACCTGAATATGAAATATGACTGTAATATCTGCAAGGATACCGGATTTGCAGATAATAAAAAATGCAGCTGTTACATACAAAAAGAGATTAATCATCTGTATGTGCAGTCGGACCTTGGAGATATTATGAAAAAGGAGAATTTTGAACAATTCAGATGGGAATATTACTCCGATGAAATCATCGATAACAATATATCACCCAAGGAAAACATGAAACTGATTTATTCAAAATGTGTGCATTTTGTTAAAGATTTTGATGATATCAACACCAATATGCTGTTTATCGGAAGGACGGGGCTGGGAAAGACATTCATATGCAGCTCCATAGCCAAGGATTTGCTGGATGCGGGGAAAAGCGTAATATACAAGACAGTATCGGATCTTATAGATATCGTGAGAAAATATAAATTTGATTTTGATAACGAGGAAATCAACGAGCAGTACCTGGATGAAATATATAATTGCGACCTTCTAATAATTGATGACTTGGGCACAGAGCTCTCCACACAGTTTTCAAACCTGGTGCTTTACAGCATATTGAACAAGAGAATACAAAACAATAAAAAGATGATAATCTCGACAAACCTTGATATAGATGAATTCACAAAAATTTATTCCGACAGGATTACTTCAAGGATATTCGGATGCTTTGACACCCTTGAATTTCTTGGGGAAGATATAAGGCTTAAGATGCACAAGCTTATTTGATTTTAGCCTTTGATTCCTGCATAACAGAACCGCACTTGGCACTCTTAGTGCTGTGCGGTCCTATTATTCTATGACCCCTTTATTATCCTTAGGGATTAACTACATTTACCGGTGTCCCTGCCAGGAATTTCTCCAGGTTGTCTATGGCAATATCCATCAGACGTTTCCTTGACTCTATCGGTGCCCATGAAATATGCGGGGTTATTATACAGTTCTTTGCCTTTAATAATGGATTATCAGGCTTAATCGGCTCAGTCATAACAACATCCACAGCTGCTCCGGCCACTTTGCCGCTGTTTAAAGCTTCAGCAAGATCCTCTTCAACAATCAAGGGGCCTCTTGAGTTGTTTATTATCATAACTCCATCCTTCATCTTTGCAATGCTTTCCCTGTTTATTATTCCCTTCGTACTTTCAAATAACGGGCAGTGCAATGCAATCACATCAGATTTGGCAAACAGCTCATCAAGTTCGACATATTTCATTGTATCGCTCTCTAATGCGGGATTCTTATATGAATCAGCTGCAATAACCCTCATACCCAATGCCTGGGCGATCCTGCCCGTTGTCTGGCCAATTCTCCCATATCCTATTATACCCATTGTTTTCCCGGCCAGTTCAATTAAAGGATAGTTCCAGTAGCACCAATCAGGGTTACTTGCCCACTCTCCCCTGAATACCGAGTCGCTGTGTGCACCGACATGATGGCACATTTCAAGAAGCAATGCAATTGCAAACTGACCTACTGAATCCGTACCATATGTCGGTATATTTGTAACAACTACTCCCTTTTCCTTGGCAGCAGCCACATCAACAATATTATATCCCGTTGCCAATACTCCGATAAATCTTAAGTTAGGCATTTTCTCCATTGCCCGCCTTGTAACAGGAGTCTTGTTGGTAAAGACAATTTCTGCATCGCCGACGCTTTTCGCTACCATATCCTCATCTTTTTCATCATATGATACACGATCATATACAGTTAATTCCCCAAGTTTTTCAAGTCCGTTCCAGCTTAAATCCCCGGGGTTTAATGTATACCCGTCTAGTATAACGATTTTCATGTTGACACTCCTCCTTATATTATTAATAATATTTTGTGTAATATAGATATCTTTATTATCAATCATAGCAGTATAATTATCAAGTGCAAATCAAAATAACAGAAGGCTGCATAATGCAAAATTGGTCTCTTATTTTTTTAGTTTACTGAATATTAAATATGAATACACTATGGGTATAAAAGTCATAACCGCAATTACTGCTATAAATACCCATCCCATGCTCTGCCTGAGCAGTGACATGATCACTCCCATCAAACCTCCGGCTGTCCAAAGGATTGCCCCAAGCCTGTGGGTTTTCCTCCATACCTCTTCATCAGCCAAGGTCCAGGGGGTTTTTATACCGACAAAGTAATTGTGCTTCAGCCGTCCCATTACGTTACCCATGAGCATGAGCAGCAGTGAAACTGCCAAAGTAACCAGCCTTCCCGTATCAACATTGTAGCCCAGGGCTGCTGCTATGATTAGGCCGTGTATACCCAAAAAGAAGATGTGGAAAAGATATCTGAAATATATATATGTGCTTTCAAACAATTTATAGTTTTCCTTTTTGGGATCAATAGCAGGCATAAATATGAAGAGCCCGTACATTATTATATTCATAACAGGCATAAGGAATGCTCCCGACAGCTTTCCCGAGTATCCGTCTATTTCTCCCTTAAAATTCCAATGTGTAGGAATTTTATCCGGTAATTGGGGATAAAAGTATATACTTGCTGCAAACATCATGATAATTATGAGTATGATAGGCAGTTCTTTTTTTATGTTTATATCAATCCTTTTCATTTTCAAACCCTCCGCTTCTATCTGTCATGTTAAAAAACCAATTGACCACTTCCTGAAACACCGTAGTATTCAATGAATAGTAAATATTCTGGCCCCTTCTTTCGTCTATAACCAGCTCAGCCTGCTTCAGAATGCTAAGATGATGAGATATGCTGGGCTTTGACATCTGGAAGTGGTCAGCTATTTCACCGGCAGTCATATCCTTTTCCTTAAGCATCTGGATTATTTTTCGTCTGCTTGGATCAGAGAGGGCTTTAAACGGCATATTGAGTATGGACAATTTCATCGCCCCTTTTATTAATATAATTAGATATTTAGATAAACGTCTAAATATATTATATACCTGGATCTGCAATAATTCAATAGGCTTGAAAAACCATCAAGAAGGAAATTTAAGTTAAATATAGAATACTTCAATAAATTCATTGTTTCCGAGTTATCTTGCCTAAGTTTACAAATACGGAAGATAACCGAAAGGGTGTAGACAGAAATGTCTATGCCTCCCTTAAAGGAAAGGAAACAGCAAGATATCCGTTTTTTATTGCTGTAATACTGTGATTGTTTATCAGAGAGCAGTTTCCTTTTGGAGCGGCTTTTTTATTTTAATTGCTGAGGTATATATAAATGCAGAAAAAACTTTTCTTGCCCACAATAATTTTATTACTGTTAATCTCGATTATCGCAATTTCATGTGTCAGAGAAAGCTCATCACGCTTGCCGAAAATATTGTATGCGGAAGGCAGTGTCCTCAGCTATGCCGTATACACAGAGGACGGTAATATTCTTTATGCCAATAAAATCGAAGAGATTAAAAGATCCTTGGGAGGGAATGTTTCTGTCAGAACGGACCTTTATACAGTAAATAACCCCATAGGAATAATAGAAAACCCTCCTTTTGAAAGTATAGTAAACATATATAACAAGGTGCTGAAATCAATAGATAAAAGTAGAAAGATCCTAATCATTTATATTGACGGCTTGGGTTATGAACAATACAAAAATGCAGCGGATTCCGGCAGCCTCCCCTATATTGCATCAGTAAAGCCGGCTGCGGAAGCCCTTACTGTATATCCTCCGATCACTGACGTTGCCTTTGCGGCCATGGTAACCGGAAACACCCCAAAGTATACGGGCATACACAGCCGGGAGAAAAAGCCTCTGCCCATCCCTACCATATTTGATATTGCCGCGGAAAAAGGAAAAAGTTCAAAGGTCATTGAAGGAAATGTAAAAATAATAGCGGATGAGGTTCCTACCGTCCTGAACATTGATGACAACAAGAACGATACTATTGATGATGAGATATATGCTTGTGCAATGGCTGAGATAAAAGATCCCCCCGATGTACTTCTGGTACACTTTCATTCCTATGATGATTTCGGGCATAAATACGGCCCTGCCTCGGAAAAGGCAATAAATCAGCTGAGTGTCCTGGACTCTTATATTGAAAATATTATAAAAGAATATGAAGGGGATGTTATAATAACCTCAGATCATGGTATGCATGATGTACAAGACGGCGGAGCCCATGGAGAATTCTTATCTTCAGATTTATACATACCGATAATCGAGATTAATCAAGCTGATAAAGCAGGTGACTTATGAAAAAATTCTTAAGCAGATTTACAGTATATGATCTGGTGGTCATTTCATTGACTGCCGCCCTTGGAATCGGAATAAAACCCATTATTGTACCTTTGGTGCATATAATCACGGGCCCGCTCTACATTCCGGGCGGAGCTGCCGCAGGCGGCTTTTACATGCTTTGGATAGTACTGGGTATAGGCATTACAAGGAAAATCGGCACCGGCACACTCATAGGCCTTATACAAGCCCTGCTGGTAATTATTACAGGGTTTTACGGGACCCATGGGGCTGCCAGCATAATAACCTATACCATACCCGGATTATTAGTTGATTTAGGTGCTAAACTGTCCGGAGATAGAATTATGAGCTCCGGGGGCTTTTTTATCCTGGGGCTTATAGCCAATATTTCAGGTACCTTTTTATCTTCCATGGTTTTTTTCAGACTGCCTGTTATCCCCTTGCTGCTTTCTTTGTGCGTTGCTTCGTTATCAGGCGGTATCGGCGGTCTTATAGCTTATAAAATAGTCAAATCCATAAGCAGGCAGGGTGATATAAATGAAAAATAAGAAATTAGCGGCGGCAATCGCTGTTCTGTCGGCATTCGTAATTATTCTGGGTTATTTAAACATGAAGGATATGGACAAATCCTCCTTGGAAGAAGGAAATATCCGCATTATATCCGGTGAAAATGCAACAGAGTTGAATTTCGAAGAAATAACAGCCCTTGCTCATCATGATTTTAAGGCCGTTGAGGACACTTCCAGCTCCGGCCCTGCCTCCCGCAAGTATAAAGGAGTGCTGCTCAAGGATGTACTGAACAAGGCTTCCATAAATGATGAAGCAATAGCAGCCTCTTCAAAGGTGGTTGTAAAAGGACTGGACGGCTACGTAATAGCCTTGGCTGCAGATGAGGTCCTGGCAGACAAGGGTATCTATCTTGCTTTTGAAAAGAACGGAAAGCCCCTGGGGAATATGAAAAACGGCGGGAGCGGGCCTTTTCAGCTTATTGCCGTTTCAGATTCCTTCAGTCAGCGCTGGTGCAAATACGTTTTCGAGGTAAGCTTGGAATGAAGCATATTATAGAAGTTAAAAACCTGTCCTTCAAGTATTCGGAAGGGGGTTCCTTCATACTGGACTCCATCGATATGAAAGTTCCAAAAGGCAGTATTACTGCCATTGCAGGACTCAGCGGCTGCGGCAAAAGCACATTGGCCTTTTGCCTGTGCGGAGCAATACCCAAGGCCATATCCGGAAGCTTTTCCGGTGCTATACTGTATGAGGGAGAAGATATTAAAGGACTGTCTCTTCCGGATCTGGCAAAAAAAATAGGAATAGTGTTTCAGGATGTTGACAATCAGCTCTTTCTTCCTACTGTGGAAGCTGAAATAGCCTTTGCCCCGGAAAACCTGTGCCTCGGCTGCGATGAAATTGAAGGTATTATTCAAAAAGTCCTGGCTGACCTTAGAATAGAGCATTTAAGACATAAGAATCCCTCTTTTCTTTCCGGCGGCGAGAAGCACCTGGTCGCGATAGCCTCCGTTTTGAGTCTGGATCCTCAAGTTATAATACTGGACGAAGTGCTATCCGAATTGGACAAAGAGAATAAGACTTTGATTATTGATGTAATCAAAAAACTTAAGGCTTCCGGTAAGACAATCATACTGATTGATCACAGTATTAAAAACTTAATGATTGCAGATACCATTATGCTCATGAAATCAGGCAGGTTAGAAGATAGAATAGAGGTAGATGAAGATTATGAGCTTTTATACAATAAACTCTCTGACTTTTTCCTATGCCGGAACAGATAAGCTCTTTCAGAATATTAGTTTTGATATTGAAGCAAATCAGCATATAGGGCTTGTTGGCCCCAATGGCTGCGGAAAAACTACCCTGGTAAAGCTCATGCTGGGTATTCTAAGGCCTCAGGGAGGAGAAATATACCTGGAGGGCAATAATATCAAGGATATTTCTTTATCCGATGTTGGGAAAAAAGTCGGTTATGTATTTCAAAACCCCGATAAGCAGTTGTTTTGTCCCACCGTCCTGGAGCAAATGCGCTTCAGCTTTACATATGGAGACTGTGGCTCCGCGGAAGCAATAAATGATAATACCGATTACTATCTTAAGGCCTTTGATCTTATGCAATATAAGAGCTTATCCCCTATGAAGCTCAGCAGGGGTGAAAAGCAACGCTTGGCCTTGGCTTCCGTACTGTCAAGGGATGTCAGATTCCTTATACTGGATGAGCCTTCCACCGGACTGGATATACTGCGGAAAAAACAGCTGGAGAATTGCCTAATGGAATTAAAGCAGGAAGGCAAGGGCTATATGATAATAAGCCACGAAGCAAAATTTCTGGACAGATATGTCGACCGGCTTTTGAAACTCCATGCAGAAGGAGTTGAATATGCTTAATGAAAATTGACCCAAGAACCAGAATTATACTCGTATTCCTGATTTCTTCCGCTGCAGTGGTAATAAAAGAACTGATCCCCCTTCTTTTCCTGCTGCTATTGACATTGATTTTATGCAGGATGTTTTCCGTCCATTTGTCAGGCTCAATAAAGAAATTAAGAAAACTGCTTTACTTCTTCATTATATTGGCATTGATTCAAAGCATATTCACTTCGGGAGAAGAAACGCTTATTGCTGCAGGAGGTTTGAAAATACTGACCACAGAAGGCTTGGAGGCCGGCATTTCCATAATTATCAGAATGTCCGTAATAATTCTTTCCGCACTGATAATAGCTTCGGCGCCTGCCATGGATGTTGTATACGGACTTATAGCAATGAAGCTGCCCTATGAAATTGCTTTTATGGTACTATTGTCCATAAAGTTCCTTCCCTTATTCAGAGAAGAGTTTGCAGACTCAATAATTGCCGTACAGCTGGCAGGGGCAGACCTGGTAAAAATACCTCTCAGACAGAAGCTTTCTTTATATACCTATGTACTGACGCCTTCTGTAATAAAGGCTTTAAACAGAGCCAGGCTTATTTCACTTTCCATGGAAGCCAGAGGCTTCAGAATATATCCGGACAGAACCTCTTACTGCAAACTCAGTATGAGCAGGATGGACTATGTGACCATTACAGCCGCATCGGCAGCAGTTCTTTTAATAATATCATATAATTTTAGTAT
Organism: Bacillota bacterium; assembly: GCA_035417425.1. Taxonomy (GTDB): domain Bacteria; phylum Bacillota; class Clostridia; order Lutisporales; family Lutisporaceae; genus BRH-c25. Next base: position 917 of record DAOLPD010000037.1, on the reverse strand, counting down.
AATCGGTTAGGAGGTCAACCCATTGAAGGTTTTTTCAGTTTACGGATATTCAATGTCAGGAAAAACAACAACTATTGAATGCTTGATAAAAGAGCTAAATAAGCGCAATTATACCGTAGGAACCGTAAAAGATATTCACTATGAAGAATTTGCAATAGACACAATAGGCTCCAACACAGACAGGCACAGAAAGGCGGGGGCGGAGCTTGTTACTGCCAGAGGATTATACGAAACAGATATATTGTTTAAGGAAAGGCTGCCGATTCCGGAGATTTTAAAGTTTTACACACAAGACTTTGTAATCCTTGAGGGTGTCACGGATTTCGACGTTCCCAGGATACTGTGCGCCTCCAGCACGGAGGATGTAAAAAAACGTATGAATCCCAGTGTATTTGTATTAAGCGGTGTAATAAGCAATGAACTATCCTGCTACGAAAAACTTCCTGTTATCAGTGCAATAAAGGATATAGAAAAGCTGACCGACCTGGTGGAAAAAGCCGCAAAGGATTGGAGTCCATATGATAAAAATTGAAGTATTGGAAAAATTCAATAGCAAAAGGAATAATGTTTACAAGGTAAAACTTTATAATTCTGCGATAAATGAAAGCAGCAGAGATATATTTGAAATGAAATATCAGGACGATAAGAAAAATGAAATTTTAATAATGAAAAAGTACAGCGCCGGCAACACCGATAATCCGGAGAGAGAATACCGGAATATGAAAATGCTGCAGGATTCAGGTGTCTTGGTTCCCAGAGTAATACATAAAGAAGATGACAGTTTATTTTTCGAATATATACAGGGTGAACTGGTGGGGGATCTGGTGGAGAGACAATCCGTCGGAATCTGGATCGATGAATTTGCCCTATGGCTGGCCAATCTGCACAAAATATCGGGTAAGTCAGGCAATCTGCTG
>DAOLPD010000036.1:0-19930 GCA_035417425.1 Bacillota bacterium | reverse complement strand
TTTGAAAAAATAGAAAGGGTGCTGTTATGGTATGAAAGCCTGGAAGGAGTGACTGAAGACAACAGCATTATTTATTATAATGATGAACTGCTTGGAATATTGAGGCATTTTTACAGGGAAAGGAATATTATAGATTTTATAAGGAGATTTCCATACATTTTATTGTCTCGCAGCTAGTGCTTATTAATATAACAAATTACTAATCCCACATAGTTTTTAATAAAAATATCAGTCAGAGCATGCACCTCTTTGCTTATTTTAGTGCCTTTCACTAATACTTGACATAAGGAAAGCACTACATTATAATAGACAAATAAAGAAAAAGAATGCTGTATATAAGGAGTTTTTGACAGCTGATAATATGATTAAGTGAAAGATTTATTATTATGGAAATACCTGTACAGCATAAAAAAATTATTTAGGTACATATTATCTTAAATAAAAATATTATAAGGGTTTCATTGTACTGGCTGGGGAACAAGCCAGATTTTATCTGTATAAGTAATTTTTATAAAACGGGAGGCAGGAGACAGTGGGTAAACAAAATATACTAACAATAGAAGGTCTGGCTAAGCTTGAGGATGAATTGGATTTTTTAAAGAGCAAGAAAAGAGCCGAGATTGCACTTAGAATAAAGCAGGCATTGGCTTTTGGAGACATAACCGAGAATTCGGAATATGATGAAGCCAAAAATGAACAGGCATTTGTAGAAGGAAGAATTGTACAGATAGAAAACATCCTTAAAACTGCCAAAGTAATAGATGATGAGGACATTCAGACTGATATTGTAAGTGTAGGCTGCAGGGTAACTCTGAGAGATGTTGAGCTGGGCGATGAGGTTGAATACTTGATTGGGGGCTCAGCTGAGGCGGATCCCATTAATCTCAAGATCTCAAACGAATCTCCCGTGGGCAAGGCTTTGATAGGCAAGACTATCGGCGATATTGTCGATATTGTTGTACCTGACGGAGTAATCAAATACGAAATACTAAACATAAAAAAATAGGGGGAGTAAGCATGGCTAATGATGAAATGAATCTCAATGAGATACTGAAGATTAGAAGGGAAAAGCTTGAACAGCTGAAGGCAATGGGGCGTAATCCCTTTGAAATATTGAAGTATGATCAGACCCATCACTCTAAAGATATCAAAGGCAATTTCGAAGAAATGGAAGGAAAGGATGTTTCCATAGCCGGAAGGATAATGTCCTTCAGGGATATGGGAAAGGCATCATTTTGTGATATACAGGACAGATACGGGAAAATTCAGGTATACATAAAGCAGGATGAACTGGGTGAAGAGGAATATAAGATTTTCAAGTCCTATGATATAGGTGATATTGTTGGTATAAAGGGTTTTGTATTCAGAACCAAAAGAGGCGAGATATCAGTGCATGCAAAGCAGGTAATCTTGCTGTGCAAGTCGCTGCAGCCGTTACCGGAGAAATGGCACGGGCTTAAAGATACTGAAATCAGATATAGGCAGAGATATGTGGATCTGATTGTGAATGAGGATGTAAGAGAAACATTCTATAAGAGGACCGAGATAATAAAGGCTATACGAGAATTCCTGGATGCAAGGGATTATATCGAAGTTGATACCCCAATACTGGCTACAATTGCGAGCGGAGCTGCCGCAAGACCTTTTATCACACACAGCAATGCATTGGATATAGATTTATATCTCAGAATTGCCACCGAGCTTTATTTGAAGAGACTGATAGTCGGAGGCTTTGAGAGAGTATATGAAATGGGCAAGGATTTCAGAAATGAGGGTATTGACGTAAGACACAATCCGGAGTTTACAATGATTGAGCTTTACCAGGCCTATGCGGACTATAATGATATGATGGAACTTACCGAGAATCTTATAGCATATTGTGCGGAAAAGGTCCTCGGAACAACAAAGATCAACTATCAGGGAACCGAATTGGATTTGACGCCCCCATGGAACAGAATGACCATGGTGGAAGCTGTTAAGAAGTATTCAGGGGTTGACTTTAATGAAATAAAGTCTGATGAAGAAGCAAGAGAAGTGGCAAAGAAGCTTAAGGTGCTGGATGAACTTAAGAAGAAGCTTAAGGACTGCACCAAGGGCGATATATTGAATGCGGTTTTTGAAGCATACGTTGAAGAGCATCTTATTCAGCCAACTTTCATATTGGATTATCCGGTTGAAATATCACCTCTTACAAAGAAGAAAAATGATGATCCTACAATGACAGAGAGGTTTGAAGCATTCATATATGCCAGAGAAATTGCCAATGCTTATTCCGAGCTTAACGACCCCATTGACCAGAAGGAGAGGTTCGAGCAGCAGGCAAATGACAAGGAGCTTGGAGACGAAGAGGCATATGCAACGGATGATGACTTTGTTAACTCCCTTGAAATAGGTATGCCTCCTACCGGAGGACTTGGAATAGGGGTGGACAGAATAATAATGTTCCTTACAAATTCCTATTCTATCAGGGATATAATACTGTTCCCGACAATGAAGCCTATTTCAAAAGATTGATATAAGTATGATATATACCCGTCTATGGAAAGCTATAGACGGGTTTATTTATTGTATGGCAAATATATATTATAAAGCTCTTTTCTAATTTATGATAATACTGTAGAATATTTTATGTTATTACATTTTATGCAGCAAAATTCATACACTAATGTTTAAGGAGGAAAATACATGGCTACAAATTCGAATTTACAAGACACCGGAATGCTTGAAAGGATGTTCAAGCTGAGAGAGAACAACACTAATGCCAGGACTGAAGTCTTGGCAGGGCTCACAACCTTTATTACCATGGCGTATATAATCTTCGTCAACCCATCAATTCTCAGGGTAGCCGGCATGAATGGCGCCAATGCATTCGGTGATGCAGCTGCAGCCTATAACGCATTCAATGACCCGATTGTAGGCGCAGTAATGGTAGCTACATGCTTAGCCGCAGCTATTGGTACTCTCGTAATGGCACTTTATGCAAATTGCCCCTATGCGCAGGCCCCGGGGATGGGACTTAACGCATTCTTTGCATATACCGTTGTTCTTACAATGGGTTATACATGGCAGCAGGGACTTGCTATTGTTTTTCTATCAGGTATATTTTCAATCCTTATAACAATAAGCAAAATCAGAATTGCTATTGTTGACGCAATACCCGAGTCAATGAAACAGGCAGTAAGTGCCGGTATAGGACTTTTCATCGCATTCATAGGCTTTCAGAATGCCGGAATCATCGTGGCAAATCCTGCAACAATTGTAGGCTTCGGTAACTTTACAGCACCTAATACACTTCTTGCAATTATCGGTTTATTTATAACAGGGATACTGCTGGCGAAAAAAATAAAAGGTGCCATGCTGATAGGTATTTTTGCTACAACACTAATAGGTATACCAATGGGAGTGGTAATCATACCGGAGGGTTTTACTCCTTTTTCGGTTCCTCCAAGCCTCGCCCCAACACTTATGCAGCTTGATTTTAAAGGCCTTATGGAAGCAACAGGGGCAACCGACCCATGGAGTATGTTTGTTGCGATTGTAACACTTATAATATCCTTCAGCTTTGTTGATATTTTCGATACCATAGGTACCCTTGTAGGTACCGGGACAAAAGCAGGTATGCTTGACGAAAACGGTAAAGTAATAAGGATCGACAAAGCCCTTATAGCCGACTCTGTTGCTACTTCAATAGGTGCGGTATTGGGTACTTCAAACACAACCACATATGTAGAATCTGCAGCAGGCGTCATGGAGGGAGGAAGGACAGGTTTAACTGCGTTTGTAACTGCAGTGATGTTTATAGCGGCTCTGTTTATAGCTCCGATAGCAGGTTTGGTTCCATCGGCGGCAACAGCTCCTGCACTTATAATAGTTGGTGTTATGATGATGAGTGCAGTAAAGGAAATTGATTTTGAAGACTTTACAGAAGCGCTGCCTGCATTCCTTACAATAATAATCATGCCTCTTTCCTATGGTATAGCAAACGGAATTGCAGTGGGATTTATCGCATATCCCATAATGAAGCTGTCAGTCGGCAAAGGTAAGGAAGTTCATCCTATTGTTTATATACTTGCTGTGCTGTTTGCAGTAAGATTCTTCACAATGGCAGGATAAAAATTCTGAAGCTATTTGGATCCGGTCGGAGAATTCGGTTCTCCGGCCGGATTTGTTCTTTTTGTGCCTGATTTCCTCTTGAGGGAAGTATTCCATATGCATTGATAAGTGTGATATAATAGAAAAACATCCAGAATAAACCAGAGGGAGTCTTCTGGTGCTGCCTTATGAACTATGAGGGGAGAATCATGATGGGAGAGGTAGAAGAAAAACTTGCAAAATCATTAACCGGCGAAACAACAGAACTAATACCTTATTTGCCGTATTTGCTTCAGGATTTGTGGGAGCTGGGGTCAGACCCGGAAGAAATCATAGGTCTTATAAGAAAGAACATAAAGAAGGTAAAGGATCTCAAAATACTTGACCTTGCCTGCGGCAAAGGAGCGGTAAGCGTGAAACTTGCAAAGGAATTGGGATGTCATGTGGATGGCATTGATATTATTCCTGAATTCATCAGTTATGCAAGGCAGAAAGCTTTCGAATTCGGAGTATCGGATTTGTGCAGCTTCAGAATTGAGGATATAAATATATCAGTTGCCAGGGAACGCGGATATGATATTGTTATTATGGGAGCAGCTGGGGAAGTGCTTGGCAGCCCTGAGGAAGCAATTCAAAAGCTTAAGAATACCATTAAACCTGATGGCTTTATCATCATTGATGATGCCTATAGCAGGGAGGGTGTACTCAGTAATTATCTGTCCCGCGAACAATGGCTGAAGTTATTTGAAGATGAAGGGATTCAGCTGATTGAAGAAAAACCGGTCAATGAAGATGAATTGTCTGATATTAATGATAAAAACAATAAATTCATTATTAACCGTGCAAATGAATTGAAAAATAAATACCCGGACAAAGCTGCAATGTTTGACGGCTATGTCAACAGCCAGCTGGATGAGTGCCATGAGCTGGAAAATGAAATTATTGGCGTTACGTGGCTATTGAAGAAAAACTTAAAAAAAATCTATACGCTAGGTTGCTGCGGGCTGGACTGCGGATTATGCCCCAGGTTCTACACCGAAGGCTCTTCAAAATGCCCCGGATGCTGCGGGGTTGATTTTGAGAACAAACATCCCTCCTGTTCTTTTATTACATGCTGTGTTAAGAAAAAGGGGCTGGAGGTCTGCGGTGAATGCAATGAGTTTCCTTGCCGTAAATTTGACAAAGAGACAGGAGAAGCGGATTCATTCATAACCCACAGGAGGGTTATGCAAAACCAGAGGCTGATTAGAGAATCCGGAGCTGCTTTTTTTCTTGAACAGCAAAACAGGAGGATGAATTTTCTTAAAACCATGCTGGAATGCTTTGATGACGGGAAAAGCAAGAGCTTTTACTGCCTGTCAGCCGCATTGCTTTCCCTTAAGAGCCTGGACGAATCATTGATAAAGGCAGATAGGGAGATAGCGGAGAAGTCTATCGGAAAGGAAGACTTTAAAGGCAAAGCAAGGGTAATGAAAGAAATTTTAAGCCAATTTGCCGATGAAGAGAAGGAAGAATTAAAACTAAGAAAAGCGAAGAAATGAATTGTTTAAAACTTTAAAATTACAGGAGGAAAGGCTTATGTCGAAAATTTTTTCAGACCCTATTATCAACCTCGGAGAAGCGGATATACCATTTGAAGGAGCAAAGGCATATCTGTCACAAGGGGATAATCATCAGATCCTTTTCATGGAGTTTGATAAGGACGTAGATTTGCCGGAGCATTATCACGGCAGCCAGTGGGCTGTTGTTCTGGAAGGCCGGATTGATTTGACAATAGGCGGAATCAGGAAGGTATACGAAAAGGGGGACAGATATTTTATTCCCGAGGGAGTAAAACATTACGGGAAGATTTATGCGGGGTATGCTGATATTACTTTCTTTGGAGAGAGCAGCAGATATAAGAAAAAGTAAGTATTTTTAATAAAAGAGAGGAATTGACTATGCGGTTAGTTGAAAATATTCCATTAGATACAATGGCAATTGCAAAGCTTATTGAAGATAAAAATGATTTGTTTTTAGTTTGGCCGAAAGCGGACTTCCCTTTTAATCATTTACAATGGCAAGAAGTTCTGGACCCTCAAAAAGGGAATGTTCCATTTCTGGTATATGAGGGAAATGAATTAATTGGACACGCCGCTATCAGAAAAACAACTGATGATGGTATTTATTTTCTAAGCTTCTTATATATAATACCAGGCATTCGATCCTGCGGAGCCGGGGAAAGAATGATATACCTTCTTGAAAAGTATGCTGCAGAAAAGCTCGATGCAAAGGAACTAAATTTAGTGGTAAGGACATATAACCCAAGAGCTATCAGATGTTATACAAAATGCGGGTTTAAGGAACACAGCCGCGAGGATACCTTGATTAAAATGTCGAAGGTATTAATGCGTAGGGAGGCGTGAAAAGGATGAAAAGAGCATTATTGGTTATAGATGTTCAGAATGAGTATTTTACAGGCAGATTACCTGTTACATATCCTTCTGACAGCTTGGAAAACATTTTGAAAGCAGCGGAAGCGGCCAACAGCAAAAATGTCGATATTGTCATTATACAGCACACAGCGCCGCAAAAAGGATCGTTGACATTTGTCAGGGGAAGCAAGGAGTGGGAACTGCATCCCCAAATTAAGGCAATCAAATACAGCCATTACGTAGAAAAGAATCTTCCCGGCAGTTTTACAAATACAGATCTGGAGAAATGGCTAAGGGAAAGGAATATTGATACTATTGCCATTTGCGGATATATGGCACAGATGTGCTGCGATACAACTGCGAGACAAGGGCTGCATCTTGGATTCACAGTGGAGTTTTTGTCTGATGCAATCGGAACACTTGATATTACCAATTATGCAGGGGAAATAAAAGCGGAGGAATTGCATAAGGCGGTAATGATAACACAGGCGATGCGGTTCAGTAAAGTTTTGTCTGCTGAAGAATGGATAGAGGCATTAAAAAGCGAAAAGTAAAAAGTGAGGTATATTTATGGCAAGAAAAACATATAACGAGAAGCTGAACAATTCAGGAGATCTGCCCAAAATAGAACCCATAGGATATGACAATAAGATGGCAAAGCGCTTTGGCTGCGGGAACATGCTTATAGCGGCGCCTCTTGAGTACGATGAGGTGATGAAAAAAATTCCTGAGGGGAAGCTTATTACTTCAGATGAAATCAGAGCTTATCTTGCAAAAAAGCATGGGGCAGACTTCACCTGCCAGCTTACCGCGGGGATTTTTATCAACATTGCAGCCAACGCATCCCGGGAGAGGGAGAACGAGGGAGGGAAAGACATAACCCCCTATTGGCGTACCTTGAAAAAGGGAGGAGAGCTGAACGAAAAATATCCCGGGGGTGTAGAACTGCAGAAGGCATTGCTGGAAACGGAAGGGCATACGGTAGTTGCAAGGGGCAAGCGATATTTTGTCAAGGATTTTGCGGAAAAGCTTTATCGATTGGAGTAAATTCAAAAAGCTGCAAATCAACATCTGATAATGTTTTTATTGTATAGGAAGGTGAAGAAATAATGATTAGTGCTGAAAGATTATTGGCATTAGAAAAAGAAGACCTGCCGGAATTCTCCAAAACATTGCAGAAGGAAGAAATATCACAGCTGATGGAGTGGCTGACCGAAAAAGATGATAAGCTTAGATACCATTCGTTACTTCTACTGCAATACCGTTCTGAATATTATGATGATGTATATCCTTTCTGGGATGTGTTTTGTGAGAAATTAAAAAGCTCCAACTCATATCATAGAAGTATAGGGTTAATGCTTATGGCTGATAATGTGAAATGGGACAGGGAGAATAAGATTGATGCGGCAATAGATGATTATCTGAAGATTCTAAATGATGAAAAGCCTATTACAGTACGCCAGTGTATTCAGGCATTAAGCAAGATAATTCCTCATAAAACCCATTTGCATGATAAAATTGCTAATGAGCTTATGGCCATAAATATTATGGATATTAAGCTGACTATGAGAAAACTTATATTGCTTGATATACTTAATATCCTTGCATTAATCCGCAAACACCGGACTTCGGAGGAGATTGACGGCTATATATCCAAAGCGCTTACAGGTGAATTGCTTGATAAGAAATCAAAAAAGCAAATAGAATTAATGTTGTAGATTATTGGAATGAAATTCAAATACTGATTATCGAGGTATTGTGATGGATAAGGTACGGGGGCAGTATGTTAATGTCTTATATGCGGTTCTGACAGTATTATTGCTTGACGTGCTGCTATATAATTATTTTAGAGCGGCGGGTATTTACAGAAATAGTAACTTCATACCTATAGATATCATATTAATAGTGTCAGCTATTTCGTTAGGAAGCAGGTATGCTCAGAAAATGGGCTTCCCGGCCTGGAAGCCGGTGTATAAGGATAATGAGAACAGAAGGGGATTAATTGTATCTGTTATCCTGGGTTCTTTCATTGTAATAATCAATACCCTGGCTTTGACAAGGAGCGATGCAGGCAATACCACCTGGCTAAACTTCACCGATTGTTATCAACCCTTTCTGTTATCACATAGAGCTGCACTTACAGAAGAAATCCTGTACAGATTCTGCATATTTACAGTAGTTACAGGATTTGTACATAATGAAATAAGATCAAGAAATATTAGTATAGCGGCAGGGATTATTACATCATCATTCTTTTTTGGATTGCAGCATCAGGGATTTTATTTTTCTTTTGCTATTGGGGCAGCACTATGTTATATTTACAAAAATAACGGGTTGATTTTTACAATGGCAGTACACTTTTTGGCTGACTTCATTCCGTTTATGATTATATATACCGGATAAGTTTCAGGAGGCAAAGCTGTAATTTTGTATTGCTTCCTTTGCATTACCATGTTACATTGACAATGGTTATGGAATGCCATGGCCTTTTTGTTTGGGAGGAGATTATTTTGACTAATCAGACAAGAGCGGACTTGATGCTGCTTGCAGTTACAGTTTTCTGGGGAGCATCATATATGCTTACAAAGATTGCTCTTGATGTACTTGAGCCCTTTAATCTTACGGCATTGCGATTTCTGATTGCTTTTGCTGTATCTGCCCTTGTATTCTATAAGAATATTTTGAAGTCAGATATAAGAACAATTAAATATTCTCTGGTTCTGGCGGTAATACTGGTCGGGATGTTCATATCAATGTCCTTCGGCTTGAAATATACCACTGCTTCCAGCGCAGGCTTCCTGATAAGCCTTGCTGTAATCATCATACCGATACTTTCATATGTATTTCTGAAGCAGAAGATTGAGAAGAGAGTGCTGATAGGAGTATGCATTGCTCCCATTGGCATAGCTTTATTGACATTGAATTCACAGCTAAGCGTAAGTGGCGGGGACTTGCTCTGCATATTATGCGCATTTCTTTCTGCTTTACACGTTGTGGTAATGGGAGTTTTCACAAAAAAAGTTGACTCAATTGCCCTGGGTGTTTTGCAGCTTGGTTTTGCAGGCATACTCAGCATAGTGTTTTCATTATTTACTGAGACAGTCAGCCTCCCCAGCACAGGCATATCCTGGGGCGCTACATTAGCCCTCAGCATTCTGTGTACTGCATTCGGATATATAGTGCAGGCCACAGCACAGCAGTACACCAGTGCAACCCATACAGGGCTTATTCTATCCCTGGAGCCGGTTTTTTCCGCAATTTTAGGCTTCGCTTTCCTTGGGGAGATACTGTCTCCGAGAGGATATTTCGGTGCGGCGATTCTTTTGCTCAGCGTCTTAATTGCAGAGGTGGACTTTAAGAAAAAGGATGCAAAAGCGAAGGAAATAGATGTATGACAGCAAAACAAGTCAAGAAATAACTGATTATAATTGATATCCTCTAAATGGAGGTGAGATCATGGAAAGCTGGGAAAAGATAAAAGCGGTTCAGCGCATGCAAAGTTATATAGAAGAGCATCTGACGGAGACAATTACACTGAATATGCTGGGAAAAGCCGCAGGATATTCACCCTGGCATTCAGAAAGGGTCTTTAAGGAACTGACCGGCAAGACACCCTTTGAGTACATCCGTGCGCTGAGGTTGTCTCGAGCGGCTGTTAAGCTGACGGATGGAAATACGCGGGTAATTGATGTGGCTTTTGATTTTGTATTTGACTCCCACGAAGGTTTTACCAGAGCTTTTTCAAAGCAATTTGGCGTGACTCCGAAATATTACAGTAAGAATACGCCGGCTATTAAACTTTTTATGCCTGAGCGCATCCGTGATTATTACCTCAGATTACAAAAAGGAGAGGATAATATGTGCAAAAATCCAAATACCAATACTGTTTTCATTCAAGTGGTGGACCGACCGGCAAGAAAGCTTATATTCAAGCCCGGAGTCAAGGCGACTCATTATTATGAATACTGCGAGGAAGTGGGCTGCGACGTATGGGATGTGCTGTCCGGAATCAAAGAGGCTATTTATGAACCTATAGGAATGTTGCTGCCTGATAATCTGCGCAGACCCGGTACGTCAGTCTACGCACAGGGGGTTGAGGTTCCGGCAGATTATGCGGGCAAGGTACCGGAGGGCTATGAGTTGATGGACCTTCCTCCGTGCAAGATTATGGTATTCCAGGGGCAGCCCTACGATGAGGAGAAATTCGAGGAAGCAATAGGAGACCTATGGGAAGTTATGAAGAAGTATAACCCGGAGCTTTACGGATTTAAGTGGGCTGATGAGGACGGACCGAGGTTCCAGCTTGCACCGATGGGTTACAGGGGATATATTGAAGCAAGACCGGTCAGACAATTGAATGCATAATTAATATTTCAGGGAGCTCTTTACAGAGCTCCCTGAAGCAATTTTTAAATCTTGTTATAACCCAGCAGCTTGTCATAAAGGTCTTCCCTTCTGTCCTTTATGCATTCATCCAGGTTAAGGAGCCTTAATTTACGGCCTTCCATTATATCAATATCTGCATATAGTATTACTTCGCTGTCTTGTGGGGCCGGCCCTGCCAAAGGCCATCCGTTTGGCCCCGTGATAATGCTTCCGCCTATGAAGTCTAAACCCCGTTCCTCGCCGATACGATTGCTGCAGGTGATATAAACCTTGTTGGCATTTGAATTCACCATAGCCCTGTAGTCTCCCATGCAGTAACCTCTTTCATCCCATTTATTACTGTCTGCAGACCAGTTTGTCAGAACGGCTATTATATCAGCGCCTTTAAGGGCAAGTATCCTGGTACCCTCCATAAAGAAAAAGTCGTAGCATATCTGTATTCCAAGTCTTCCAAAGGGCAGGTCAAATATTGGGAATCCCAGATTCCCCGGTTGGAAAATCAGTTTTTCGCTATACCAGAGATGGTTTTTTCTGTAGGTGCCAATAAAACCTTCGGGTCCGATAATTGCTGCTGAATTATATATATGGGGTCCTTCCTTTTCTGCAATACCAGCTGCTATGTATATATTTTTCTGTTTTGCTTTTTCCAGCCAGGCTTCCGTTGTACGTCCTCCGGGCACAGGTTCCGCTGCAGCCGCAAGCTCCTGCGGTGATTCAAAAGCATAGCCGGTATTACATAGCTCCGGAAATACTATGAGGTTTGCACCGTGGTCTGCTGCCTCATCTATCAGCCTAAGAGTATTTTTTAGATTAGCTTCAAGATTTCCTATTTGAGGATTCATTTGCGCAGCGGCAATCTTTACAGTCATAAGTCATACCTCCTGCTTATCGTACTCTTGTTCCTTCGGATTCTTATCCATTGCTATTATATCATTTATACATTCGTATATAATAGGTGTTTTCTCATCCTAAAGTATTATCCAGAAACATCATTACCACAAATCCCACCAAAAGCGCGTGGGTTGCCAGCTTTGAATGGCATTTCTGATGCTGTGTTTCAGGTATTATTTCATGACTTATGACAAACAGCATAGCTCCTGCAGCAAAAGCCAGGGCAAAAGGCAGCAGAGGCCTGGATATTTGAACAAGGACAATTCCTAACAACCCGCCGATGGGCTCAACCAGACCTGTACACAAAGCCACCAGAAAGGCCCTGCCTCTTGGATAGTTTTCTCTTAGCAAAGGAAGAGCTACGGCAAGACCTTCGGGCAAGTTCTGCAGGCCTATTCCGATTGCAAGACACAGTCCATTCATTATATCGCCGTCTCCAAAGCCTACACCCACAGCAAGGCCTTCAGGGAAGTTATGAACAGTGATCGCAATTACAAACAGCCATACCTTCCGGAGTCGTGAGTTAATTGCTGCTGCTTCAGATCTATTTACCTCATGAGAATTATTCCTGTTGCCGTTTAACGCATTCAGGAGCAGGTTGGTATCCGGAAAGAATTTATCAATGAAATCTATGAATACGCCTCCGAATAGTATCCCGACAAGGGCTATTGATGCGCCCTTTATTCCTCCTCCGCCTTTCTCAATGGCAGGGATAATCAGACTGAAGGATGTAGCGGCCAGCATTATTCCGGCAGCTGTACCCAACAGCAAATCAAGCAGCTTCTTGGATATTTTTTTTGTTAAAAAAATAGGTAACGAGCCGATACCTGTGGCCAGGCCGGCACCCAGACTTGCCATTATTCCCAGCCATATCAGATTGAATTGTGAGAGATATTCAACCATATATGGACCTCCTTACAATACCCGCTATTTCATATTATGATTCAGCAATAATATTGTTACAGCCGTATTCCATATAGCTTGATATTATTATGTATTGTTATATATAATTAAGGGAAGAGCGTAAGTAGGAGGTAGAGGATTCATGAATCTGAATGAGGAACTGTATAAGCTTGCAAGAAGCTGCATGATATCATATTTTGGAGTGGCTGATTTGTCCAAGGTTGAACATACGGCCATCGACCAGGCAGGTACAGGTATAGGATACTATCCTTACTGTGTAACTCTGGGCATCTCTTTACCGAAAGATATAGTAGACAGACTGCCGTACAGGGAACAATACAATGATGCACTGAGCTACAAGACTTTTGCATATGATGTAATAAACCAGAGATTGGATTTGACTGCTTCAATGCTTGCCAGCCTTATACAGGAGAAAGGATACAGGGTACTTCCCATATCGGCATCCGGGACTATTGACCATGACAGGATATATGGTGCATTCTCCCACAAGCTGGGGGCAAGACTTTGCGGCTTCGGGTGGATAGGGAAGAACTGCCTGCTGATTACGCCTCAGAACGGACCAAGGGTAAGATGGGCATCCATACTGACTGATGCGCCTCTTCAGACTACAGGGGAAGGAATTATGGAGTCCAGGTGCGGAAAATGTACGGCTTGTGCCGATATATGCCCTGTAAATGCAATCAGAGGCAAGGCCTTTTCTGAGGATGAATCCAGGGAAATGCGATTTGATGCCCATAAATGTGAAGCTTATTTTAACTCACTGACAGCTGCAGGAAAGCTCTATGTGTGCGGAATGTGCCTATACGCATGTCCCTACGGAAGAAAGTGAAGGTAGTATCCATTGATTGAGAATCTATACTTATTCTTAGTTGTTCTTGCCGCTTTTTTTGTAAAAGGCATAACAGGCTTCGGGAGCACACTTGTTCTGGCACCATTGTTTTCTTTTGTCGTATCAAGCAGATTTACAACACCGGTTGATTTGCTTACCTGCATACCTACTAATGCATACCTTGTATGGAAAAACAGGAAAAGCATCAATTTTAGAACGGTGATGCCCCTATCAGCCATGCTGCTTGCCGGAGTGGTTCCCGGTATAATGCTTCTGAAAACAGGGAATGACCTGCTGCTGAAATCAATACTGGGAGTCGTTATTATGGCACTTGGTATTGAAATGCTGTATCGAAAGTCGGAACATCTGGGTTCAGCGAAACCTAACAAGCTGTTCCTCGTGACAGTGGGGCTGGTATCGGGGATATTGGCCGGAATGTATGGAATCAGCGCTTTCCTTGTTGCATACATAAGCAGGACCAGTGAGGACAGGAGCCAGTTTCGCGGAAATCTCTGCAGCCTTTTCCTGGTTGACAGCATATTCAGGCTAATCTGGTACTCGACAACAGGAATTATGACGATGGAGGTTGTGAGGTTTACCTTCTTCATATCCCCGGCAGTAGCCTTGGGAATGTATATAGGTACAAGGGTGGATACCGGGCTTAAAGAAGAGACAGTGAGGAGGGTGACAATCTATCTTCTTATTGTGAGCGGAGCGGCTTTGCTCTTGAGAAGTATATATAGTACCTTGTAACACCTAAAAGCTGCATGATACTTGTCTATTTGTCCCACTACTGCGTTGATGTCAATCGCCGTAGCCACTACTGCTACGCCTCTTTCCATCGCCTTGTATTGGAAGCAAATATCCTGCGTATCATAACGCAACAATTAGATGTTACAAGGTACTTGGACCTGTATATTATTTAGAATATACTGGAAAAATAATAGATGTTGTCTGAAGTAAATTTTACCACAAGGCATATAATATATCATCAGCAGAGATGACCCCCCACTGATGATAAAGTTTGTAGTTTAATTTTGCAAGATTCGAGGAGATATATATGAGCATAGGTATTTTTGATTCCGGCATAGGAGGCCTGACAGTATTGAAGGAGGCAGTGAAGCTGCTGCCCGGTGAGGATTTCATATATTATGCCGACACCAGGCATGTTCCTTACGGTACAAAACCAAAGGATGAAGTAAAAGGATATATTTTTGATGCTGCGGATTTCTTTGCGGGGCATAAAGTCGAGGCTCTGGTTGTGGCATGCAATACAGCTACAAGCATTGCCATAAATGACCTGAGAAAGAAGTACAGCTTTCCCATAATCGGTATGGAGCCGGCAGTAAAGCCCGCGGTAGAAAAGGCCGATGACAGAAGGGTGCTTGTGCTTGCAACACCCATTACTGTCAGGGAGAAGAAGCTGCACGACTTGGTTATAAGGTTGGATTCGGAGCAGACGGTGGATTTGCATGCACTTCCCGGACTGGTAGAGCTTGCAGAGAAGTTCATATTTGATGAAGAGACTGTAACTCAATATTTGCTGGATGAGCTTTCCGGATATGATTTGAGAGAATATGGCGCGGTGGTTCTTGGCTGCACCCATTTTGTCTTCTACCGAAAGTACTTTAAAAGGATACTGCCTCATGGGGTTGAAGTAATAGACGGCAATATCGGGACTGTGAACCGTTTAAGGGCATTGCTCGAAGGCAGGGGAATGGATTATGTCAGAAAGGGAAGTTTGGAGTTCTATTGTTCTGGAGAGAAAGAAACCGATGACAGCAAATACAGAAGATACCTGGAGCTTGAATACTAGGAACCACAAAGAAAAAGCAGGTATTGTATACCGGCTCAAAGATCATAAGCTTTATAGAGAAGTATATCCATAGATATAATGAATGTGCCCGCTGCTAAGTAAGGCAATAGCTTCGTAATAGTGGATATGACCGCCATTAACCTCAATTTCAGGACCGGTCATAAAGTAGTAATAATGGGAATGCCTGTTATCATATGTTGTTATCCCGGATGCGTAATGAATATGCCCTGGGGTATCGTAATTGTATGTTGTATTGTCTGAATAACCGTGGTCATGCCCGAAGTTAAAAGTAGTTTCACCTTTGAACCTGTGGTTATGAAGTCCGTAATACATTTTATCACCTCCCATTATCATGAGTATGTGTGGCCTTTACACCTTGTTACATTAGGATTATTAATCGGAAAAAATCAGCACAAAGGAGGTATTCCTATGAAACAGCATATTACTGTTGAAAATCTTATGGAACTTAACGAATATCAGAGAGGCAGGCTCAATGGCCTTTGGAATCCAGGCAGATATGATTTGGCTGTGGGATTTCTCTGCAAGGATGCAGAAAACAATGAGTACGATATTTTTCCATTTGTTATTGGCCATATGAGTATAATAGAGACAAGATCCGGTTACTCCATGACGCTGATGAACCTTGAAGCCCTTAGGGGTTGGAGAGCTCAGGAGGAAGAAGCTCAGGAAGAGACCGGAGCGGAAGAAGAATTCAGCGAGGAAGATTTTATATATGAGTATGAAAGGCCTGACATATACAACAAAGAGGATTGTTTGCCTCTCCTTAACATAGGGCAGATGATAGAGATACTGAACAAATGCGCATATGGGAAAGGGAATTTTTATATCAACTTACAAAAAGACCTAAAGGATTGCAGCATAGGCAGGAATATTGAAGAGTATATAGATTATGGGACGGATTATAACGGCGAAGAATTGTGTGATGTTCTATGGGCAGCTATTAAAGAGGCTCTGTAGGAATTAAGAGCCTATAGGGGTGATGTGTTTTGATAAGGCTTTTGAATGAGTGGGATAGGGCTATAATACTGGATTATTTGAGCAGGAATGAAGATGAAGTAGCTTTTGTTTTCGGAAATATTCAGCACTGCGGCATAACCAATAGAAGGGATGTGCTGCGCTGCGGCGATTATTACGGATATTTTGAGGGCGACAGCTTAAGGGGTATATTGGTGTTTTACAATCTGGGAACCTGCATTCCGCATTATGAGTCTGTCGGGGCTATACCGTTTTTTTCTGAACTGATGATAAAGGGCAGATTTAATGTGCTCTTGGGAAAAGATCAAATTATAAGGCCTCTTTTTGAAGTTGTAAAGAATTACAAAGAATTGAAGGAGTTTGAAGAATGCAGCTATCAGATCAACAGAAATTTCAAGCCCTTCAAGCTTGAAGGAGCAGTGTTCGTAGATGTATCGGGAAATGATGATACAAGCGTTATAAGCTTTGTGAGAAAAGCATATTGGCGCGGCTTCGGGGCAGAGCGGACCATTGAGGGTACAAGGCTTTTACTGCTTCAAAAAAATGCAGAGGAAGAGTTCATTATATTATCCGTTGATAATAAGCTGGTGGCACAAGCCTGCGTACAAACCTTCACAGATTATACGAATCAAATAGGGGCAGTTTATTCCCTTGAAGAGGAAAGAGGAAAAGGCTATGCCAAAGCGGCGGTTTCTGAGCTGTGTGAGAGGATAATACGCAGGGGAAAGCTTCCGACGCTTATTGTAAGCAAAAAGAACATTCCGGCTTTGAATGCGTACAAAGCTCTTGGCTTTGAGCATTACAGCGATTATCTGATTATAAAATTTTTCATCTGATTAAGACTTTTGGGGATTAAGGGGGAAATACGTTTGAAATGGCTGGATAAACTTGAGAGAAGATTGGGCAGGTTTGCAATTAAAAACCTGATGTCATATATCGTTTTTGTAACAGGCATTGTATATGCATTATCCTATTTTGACAGAAGCGGATTTGTCATAAGCAAGCTGATGCTTATACCTGAGCTGGTATTGAGGGGAGAGGTATGGAGGCTTGTGACTTATATATTCATACCGCCTAATACGTCAATTATCTGGATTCTTTTTACGCTTTACTTCTATTATATGGTCGGAAGCGCACTTGAGCAGGAATGGGGAAGCTTCAAATTTAATATCTTCTATTTTACTGGTATGATAGGTACGACTATTGCGGCATTTGTAACAGGATATGGAGCCACAGCCCTATATCTGAACTTATCATTATTTCTGGCATTTGCGAAAATATATCCTGACTTTGAATTGCTTCTGTTTTTTGTTATACCGGTCAAAATGAAATACCTGTCAATGCTGAATTGGGTTTTTATAATCTATACGGTACTGGTTGGAGATATATCCGCAAAACTCATTGCAGTTGTCTCGATAATGAACTACTTTCTGTTCTTTGGAAAGGATGTTATTGCCAGAACAAAGAGCAGCAGGCAGGTGTACAACAACAGAAGAAGATTCCAATCCGAGCTGCCCAAAGATTTTACAATTCACAAATGTACGATCTGCGGCAAGACTGAAAAGGATGACCCTAAAATGGATTTCAGATACTGCCCCCAATGTGAAGGGGATTATGAATACTGCATGGATCATGTGAGGAACCATGAGCATGTGAGGAAATAAGCAAATGAGGCCAAAATACGGCCTCATTTTTTTGTCAGATAATCGTCAATTATTTTTTCAGCAATTCTTTTCTGTATACCTGCTGTTGCCACCAGCATTAAAACGGTAAGCAGAATTTTTGAGGTTTCCTTTGAGTCGACGGGTAGTTCTTCTGCCTTGGTATTAATTAGATCAAACTTTTGAGAAAGAATACTTTTCAGATCATCTGCGTTATTCTCTTTTACTTCAAGAAAAGCGTTGTATAAGCTCTCAAGATAGCCCGCCCCGTCATTGGAGGAAGTAATATTTTTAAACAAAGGAACAAACAATATGCTTATATCGTTAATCGACAGAATTTGCTTCAAATAATATATAAGTATAAGGAGCATCATATGCTGTCTATTGTATCTTTTATTTTTGGAAGGCAGAAGGATTTTTGATTTAGTATAATTGTTTATCATTGTTTTTGTCAGAATCTTGTCTTTTAAAATCCTTTTATTGTATCCCAGTTTATTATCAATAAATGTAGTGACTTGATCCATGTAAAGCTCAATGTCTGGAATATCTGAAATTCTTATATCTCTTCCCTGAGATATATCCTCTACTATTTTGAAGAAGGCATCTTCATTAAAATCCATTTAAACATCTCCTCACCATGAGTTTTATAAAGACGAACCTCTAAGATAAAGTATACCATAAAATTAATCAATACTATGATATCAGTCAATAAAAATGAAGCACAAAGATTAGAAATATGAATTGAAAATTTGAAGACCACAATGTATAATATAAATATGATAACACATAGTAGTAAATACTACATAAGGAATACATTAAGCAGAAGAGGAGATATTATATGAAAATGAGAGTAAAGGACCCTTTCAGCGGATTTTCACACCTTGCAGGGGCGATTCTGTCGGTTGCAGGGCTTTGCTTATTAGTGTACTATGCTTCAATGAATGGAACAGTGTGGCATATTGTATCCTTTTCAATATTTGGAGCAAGCCTGATACTTCTATATACGGCAAGTTCCATATATCACCTGTTGTCGGTATCCGAGAAAGGCACCAGGGTTCTGAGAAAAATAGATCATATGATGATTTATATACTTATAGCAGGAACATATACACCGGTATGCCTTATTCCATTGAGAGGAGGCTGGGGCTGGAGCCTTCTCATAAGTATTTGGGGTATTGCAATGGCCGGTATCATATTAAAAGTATTATGGTTCAATGCGCCCAGATGGCTGTATACACTTTTTTATCTGTTGATGGGCTGGCTTATAGTAATTGCATTTGTGCCGCTTGTCAGAACAATGCCGATAGCGGCAATGCTTTGGCTTATAGCCGGAGGTTTATTGTACACTGTCGGCGCAATTATTTACGGCACCAAATGGCCGAAGCTGAAATCAAAAGTATTCGGGTTTCATGAGGTGTTTCATGTTTTTGTATTATACGGAAGCTTCTGTCACTTCTGGATGATGTTCAGATACATACTGTATTTGTAATAAATAATATCAAATGCGTCTTGGGACGCATTTTTTCTGTATTAATTTTTATTGCTGAGCAAATAAAATGTGACTGCTCAAATTTTCCTACATATAATAATATGCGCAGGAAAATATAATTACGTACGGTTTAAATAATACATTATAAGTTTACATAATATAAAGCTATTAAGAGAAATAAGGAGATAACCAACTATATTAAATAATAAGCACGAAAATTAGCGACAGGATGTGCTTTACTCACTGAAGTTTATATGATATATTTTTAAACGTTGTTCCAAATTACGAATGCAAGTAATGCGAATTACCACGAAAAACCAGCGAAATCAGTATTGACAATAGAAAAGTGGTGTGATAACATAGTAAAGGTCGGCGGTTGATTCGCCGGCAGGATATGAGAAGAATCGCAAGATCTTCCATCAAGGATTTGTA
>DAOLPD010000035.1:16231-20648 GCA_035417425.1 Bacillota bacterium | reverse complement strand
CCGCAAGGTCAAAAAGCATTTCATCGTATACATCTTCAACTTTTCCACAATTTATGCAAGTAATGTGAGGATGCTGATTAACATTTGCGTCATACCGGAATTTATCTTCCCCTACATTGAGCTCTTGAACCAACCCAAGTTCCTTGAATACCTCAAGGGATTTATATACCGTTGCCAGGCTCATTGTGGGATAAACCGGCTGCAGCTTGCTATACAGCATATCAACACTTGGATGTTCCTTTGTATTCTTCAGTATGTCGTAAACGGCTATACGCTGGGGAGTAACTTTATAGCCCTTTTCCTTTAAAAATTTAATTAAATCAATCATATTCATTCCTCCAGCGAAAATATTTTTTATCAAAAAGGAGTTAATAATCCATATTGTTACGCTATACTATCTGAATGAACTGAAAACTGCAGCAGAATGCATACATTACAGCTATTTCGATTATGACAAATTTTTATCATAACACGGCATACAAAAATCATAATGTAATAATATGTTTTTGTCAATATTAATTAGGAAAAATATGGCAGTTTTGATAAATAAAGTACAAAAGATATTGATAATAAATATTAATAAATATATTATACAATTTAATTATAGCACTAAATTGAAAAAAGTAAATATATTTTGAAAAACATTATTCAGACGCCGGAAGCCGGATTTGGGCTGCGGGAAAAACAGCGTGCAACAAAAAAACAGGAATCCACTGAAAACACGGCGGAGGAAATAAGTACATCCGTGAATTCTGTGGTACCCGTCTTTTGTAACCTAAGAGCCATGTCCTATTTTAACCCTGCTGCCATCTTGACCGCTTGCTGGTGCCCCGGATCTGATCTGCTTCCGCTGTGAGTCCTGCTGTTCCTGAAGTGTATGCAGAAGTGCCCTTTCATGCCATTATCGGTTATATCTTCTCCCCCATGGGGCATTCCGTTCATGGAGGCTGCAATTTTTCTCAGAACACTCTCATTATCCTCTATAGTTAAAATTATAGGTCTTCTGTCCCAACTCCAGCTTCCTCCGTAAATGCTCTTCATGATTTTTGTATCCTCAGAGGTTAGAGGTTCTGTATCGGCGTGGTTTCTGCCGTACAGCCTCCTGACATTAAAGGATTTGCCTGTTTCTACATCGGTTACTGTGGCTTTGTCACCCTTTTCGTATATGTACTGAACATCTTCGAACCAATCAAGATATTCACCTTTTGTGCCTGAAGCATCGGGATCTTCCGTAGTATCTTCTTCAATATCTTGATCAGTGAATTCAGGAATTTTTATTTCCTGTCCAATCTGAATAATTGTATCATTATTGAAATTGTTTTCATTCTTTATTGACTCTGCAGTTACACCATAATCCTCTGCTATGGATTCTATTGTATCTCCTTCCTTTACAACATATATATTCTTGTTATGCTCGTATATATTGCCAAGCTCCGAGCTGTCCTGCTCGGAGGGCGGAGATACTGTTTGCACAGGGGCAGGCTTTACTACTTTTACAACATTGGGAATGATAATTTCATCACCGATGGTAAGTATGCTTTTTTCATCAAGTCCGTTATAATCAAGGATGGATTCTACGGATACATTATAATCGCCGGCAATATCCCATATGGTATCCCCTTTTTTTATTTTGTACCGGACATTGACCTTTTCAGTATCTTTCTTGGTTGAGGAGGAACGGCTCGGGATTGTAATATGCCCTCCCGTCAGCTCATTAAGCTTTCCGATGGTAATGGGGCCTATTATTCCGTCAGTATCCAAGTTATATTTTTCTTGAAATTTCAATACTGCACCTTGGGTAACTTCTCCAAAGTAGCCTGTGCAGACTTCGCTAAAAAAGCCGAGCTTCTTAAGTGCAGCCTGAATCTCTGCAATTTCCGCCGAAGAATCTCCCTTTTTGTATACATATGTCTCGGCATAAGACGGAATAATCGTCGTAAAAAGTATGATAAGAGTCAGCATAGCTAAAGCTATTCTTCTGTAAGCAGATTTTTTCAATTGGATATCTCCTCTCAAAAGGCTTACGGGTTAGCATTCAGCCTGTCTCATTAATTTTATTATACTACAGTTATGTACCTGTGAAAAGCAAATTTTTCCAGCGACAATTATCTAATATGTCAAATTCAGTATTAGCAGGAAATATATAATATGAGTCGAATTAATATATCATAAATCCGCAAGGATTTATGATTGTGCCATGCGCGTTTTCGGCAGCACCGAAATAATCGCGCGGTATTGTAATAGATGAATAAGCCCGGGAGGAGAAGCTTATGGACGGACAACCCAGCAGTTCATATGATGCTTACCTTTTCAGAGAGGGGAACCATTATAGGTGTTATGGTTTTTTGGGCGCACATTTCACCAATATTAACGGTACGGATGGAGCCCTATTTCTTGTATGGGCTCCAAATGCCGATGCCGTGCATCTGATAGGGGATTTTAATAATTGGAGAGGCAGTGCCGATCCCATGTCAAAGGACGATGATTCCGGAATATGGTCAGTATTTATTCCCGGCTTAAGAGAGTGGGATATGTACAAATATGAGATACACACCAGGGATGGGAGAGTTCTTGTAAAATCAGACCCATTTGCATTTTATTCAGAGCTTCGGCCGGGTACTGCATCAAAGCTGGTTTCCCTTGGAGGCTATAGATGGAATGACGGCAATTGGATGGAGCACAGAAAAAGAACAAATATTTTTGAAAGCCCTGTAAACATTTACGAGGTACATGCAGGCTCATGGAGGCAAAAACCCGATGGAAGGTATTATTCCTATAGGGAGCTGGCGGAAGAACTGGTGGACTATGTAAAGAATATGGGCTTTTCTCATATTGAGATGATGCCCCTTTCAGAGTATCCTTTTGACGGCTCATGGGGGTATCAGTCCACGGGATACTACTCAGTCAACAGCAGGTATGGCTCGCCTCATGATTTCATGTACTTTGTAGACAAATGCCATCAGGAGGGCATCGGAGTGATACTGGACTGGGTACCCGGACATTTCTGCAAGGATGATCATGGCCTGAGGCTTTTTGACGGTACAACCCTTTATGAGTACGAAGATCCCAGAAAAGGCGAAAATTACGGATGGGGGACCTGCAATTTTGATCTTGGGAAGCCTGAAGTGCAGAGCTTCTTAATATCCAATGCGGTTTTCTGGTTCGACATGTATCATATTGACGGCTTGAGAGTTGATGCAGTTGCAAGCATGCTATACCTTGATTACGACAGAAAGCCGGGAGAATGGATACCCAATATTTTCGGGGGCAGGGAAAACCTTGAGGCAGTGGAATTTGTCAGAAAACTTAATAAAGTTGTTTTTGAGTATTTCCCCGGTGTAATGATGATAGCCGAAGAGTCTACCGCATGGCCCCTTGTGACGGCTCCCACCTATCTTGGCGGACTGGGCTTCAACTATAAATGGAATATGGGCTGGATGAACGACATGCTTAAATACATGAAAACGGATCCTTCAGACAGAAAGCAGCACCACAACCTTCTCACCTTCTCCCTTATGTATGCATATTCCGAGAACTATATTCTTCCGTTATCCCATGACGAGGTTGTCCATGGGAAGAAATCCTTGCTGGATAAAATGCCCGGGGACTACTGGCAAAAATTTGCAAACCTTAGAGTTTTTCTTGGATATATGGCTGCACATCCGGGGAAGAAGCTGCTTTTCATGGGAGGAGAGCTGGGACAGTTTATTGAGTGGAGATATGACCATCCCTTGGATTGGATGCTGCTGGATTTTGAAATGCACAGGGGGATACAGCACTATGTAAAAACGCTTAATCAGGTATATGCAAGGGAACCTGCCCTTTGGGAACTGGATCATGTATTTGAAGGGTTTGAATGGATTGATGCGGATAATTCTATGCAAAGCATAATAATCTTCCTGCGCAAGGGGAAAAGGCCGGAAGATACAGTTATTGCTGTATGCAACTTCACTCCTGCGGTATATGAAGGCTATAAAGTCGGGGTGCCGTACAACTGCAGCTATTATGAGATATTCAACAGCGACCGTCCGGAGTTCGGCGGTTCAGGCTTCAATGATACCTTAACTTTTTCTGCTGTTAACAAGGAATGGCACAACCGGCAGTATATGATCGAAATCAATGTACCGCCTTTGGCAGTATTGTATTTAAAGCCTGCCGCCATTCCGGAGAAGGAAAGAAAAACGGAAGCAGTCCGGCTGGAAACCGTCGCGGCAAAATAATGGCCTGATTTTTAGAATAAATTATCGGGGGCTTTAATAAATATGGATAGACATATTATTTAGAGGAGGGGTACGCATGAAGAAAAAGGAATGGATAGCAATGATCCTGGCTGGCGGGCAGGGAAGCAGGCTTACATTGCTTACCAAAAAGATTGCAAAGCCCGCTGTGTACTTTGGAGGAAAATACAGGATCATTG
>DAOLPD010000035.1:0-16221 GCA_035417425.1 Bacillota bacterium | reverse complement strand
TAAGTAATTGTTCCAACTCAGGAATTGACACTGTAGGTGTATTGACGCAGTATCAGCCCCTTGTATTGAATTCATATATAGGGATAGGGAGCCCTTGGGATCTGGATAGAAAGAAAGGCGGAGTCACACTTCTGCCTCCCTATGTGAATGAAAGAGGGGGAGAATGGTATAAAGGCACTGCAAATGCAATATATCAGAATATCAATTTTGTGGATGAGTATGATCCGGATTATGTTGTAGTACTCTCGGGAGACCACATCTACAAAATGGATTATTCAATGATGCTGGACTATCATAAGGAAAAATCGGCGGAAGCAACAATTGCAGTAATTGAAGTCCCATGGGAGGAGACCTGCAGATTCGGGATTATGAATACCGGGCCTGACGGCAGGATAGAAGAGTTTGATGAGAAACCAAGAAATGCAAGAAGCAACCTTGCTTCAATGGGCATATATATATTCAACTGGAATGTCCTGAAAAAATACCTTGTAGAGGATGAAGCAGATCCAGAATCCAGCAATGATTTCGGCAAAAACATCATACCCAAGATGCTGAACAGCGGAATAAGGCTTTTTGCATATCCCTTTGACGGATACTGGAAGGATGTCGGGACTATTGAAAGCTTGTGGGAAGCTAATATGGACCTTCTGAAGGAGGATAACAGGCTCAATCTTTTTGATCCCAAATGGAAGATATACTCGGTTAATGCGATAAGACCGCCTCATTTTGCGGGAGCAACAGCTGACATAAAGTGCTCCATGGTAGGCGAAGGCTGTATCATACACGGGGAAGTCAGGAATTCCGTCCTGTTCCCGGGGGTCTATATCGGTAAGGACACAAAAGTTGTAGATACTGTGGTGATGCCCAAGGTTATGATTGGTGAAAACGTAGTAGTGGAACGTGCCATAATCGGTTTGGAATCAGTAATTAATAACGGATGCAGGATCGGTGACAGTACATCAGGATCCATAACGCTTGTAGGAGAATATGAGCAGATGCCCCAAGGGACGGTATATATCTAAGGATACGGTAGAATAAACTGAAGGAGGGGAAACTATGCTGGATTATATGGGAATCATCAACCTGAATGAGAGAGAGGATAATATAAAAGGATTGACAGGCCATAGACCTTTAGCAGCGGTACCGATAGCAGGAAGATACAGGATGATAGACTTTGCTCTTTCAAACCTGGTAAATGCCGGAGTCCAGAATATCAGCATATTTACACAAAACAAGTACAGATCCCTTTTGGATCACTTGGGGACGGGGAAAGCATGGGATTTGGACAGAAAAAATGACGGACTGTTCATAATGAATCCCATGTATGATTATTACAACCTGGGTATTTACAGGGGCGATATCGAGAACTTCAAATGCCATATGGACTATATAAATTTCAGCAAGCAAAACAATGTGATAATAACCCCCAGCAACATGATATGCAACGTGGATTATCAAGAAGCAATAAAGCATCATAATGAAACCGGGGCAGATATAACAATTATCTATAAGAAAGCAGATAATTGCACTGTGGATTTTCAGTACTGCAGCACACTTGAAATGGATGAATACGGAAGGATTGAGCGTATTGATATAAACTTCGGAAAAGAAAATGGATGTAATGTATCCATGGATATGTACATAATGAAAAAATCACTGTTTCTTGATATAGTGAACAGTTGTGTTTCAACAGGCTACTGCGATTACTTCAGGGAAGCAGTGTATAAGTACCTGCATAAGCTGAAGATTTTCGGATACGGATTTGAAGGCTATCTGGCCTGTATAAATTCAACTTACAGTTATTACAAGACGAGCATGCAGCTTTTGGACATGGATATTTCCAGGGAACTGTTTTTTAAGAATGGCCTCATATATACAAAAGTCAAGGATGAGCCTCCTACAAAATATAAGGAGAATGCGAGGATAATTAATTCACTTGTAGCAAATGGATGCACTATAGACGGCCTGGTGGAGAACAGTATTCTGTTCCGAAGCGTGAAGATTAAAAAAGGAGCAGTGGTAAAAGACAGTATTATCATGCAGAATTGTTCGATAGAAGAGGAGTCAAGAGTTGTAAATGCCATACTGGATAAAAGCGTAAGGGTTACAAAGGGTAAACAGATTATAGGAAATACGGACAATCCTGAGGTAATTGAGAAGAAAACGGTAATCTGAAAACACTTCTTAAAAGTTTTAAGCACATCCCTGCCGAAGTTTTGGCGGGGATGTGCTGTGCATTGTTCATTCGCAGACTTTCAGCTCAAGCACGTCCGGCCTTGAATAGTGTCCGCAGGCATCAAACTCCATGCGGCTCGCGGGGACCTTTTGCATATCCAGCTCTGCATATATGATCTCTTCCTTATCCCATACCGGCTCTGTTTCATAATGCCCGTACGGGTCAACAATGCAGCTGCCGCCGCGGCAAACAATTTCAGGAAGTTTTTCAATTTCATCCGGACAGTGCAAATGCTTTGGATACATTGCTTTTGTAAAATACATATCACAATTTATGAAGTAGCAATGGCCTTCAATTGCAATGTGGCGAATGGTAGCCTGCCATTCCTCATTATCATTGGTATTCGGCGAGATGTACAAAGCGATTCCTTTTTGATATAATGCTACACGGGCCAGGGGCATATAACTCTCCCAACAAATCAAAGATCCCATTACGCCCCAGGGGGTATCTACAACCGGGAAATACGCCTTGTCCGCATCGCCCCAAACCACACGTTCCGCTCCGGTAGGTTTCAGCTTTCTGTGAACAGCAATCAATTCGCCTTCCGGTGAGAAAAACAGGTTAGTATTATAAAGTGTAGCTGTAACGGTATCGCGTTCAGAAACGCCGATACTGACATAAGCATGGGCTTCTTTTGCCGCCCGGCCTATGCGTTCGGTTTCTTCTCCCGGCACAATGATGGAATTGTCATAATACATTTTCCAGTCCTTGCGCCCGTCGGCATTGCGGTTCCCGACAGTAAACCCGAAAGTCATTCCGTAGGGGTATCCGGGAATGAACAATTCAGGAAATACAATCAGCTCTGCATGCTCTTCGGCAGCTTTTTGAATCAGGGCTACTGTTTTATCTGTACATGCATCCTTGTCAAACATGACGGGAGCAGCTTGAACTACGGCAATTTTGCATTTATCCCTTAAGTTTTTCATTTTATTCCCCCTAACAAACATGATTATATTTGGATTATACCATAGAATGATTGGTAATGCAGTTAACAAAGCTATGCCGTTTTCATATTATGTATACTAAACTGCAATTATTACCCGTGGTTAATGTTATAAAGATATTGTATAATGAATGAAATAATTGTTTTTTATCTGAATTTGTAAATTTATGAGGTGCAAATATGGCTGTTGATAAGAATAAATTCAAGGAAGATTATTTGAAAAAACTTATGACCATGCATGCAAAGACTTTTAATGAGGCATCCAACAATGAAAGGTATTCAGCTCTCGGAAGCCTTATAAGGGATTATGCAGCAATGGACTGGGTCAGAACCAACGAAGAATACCGCAGAAAGAATGTGAAGCAGGTATATTACTTTTCTATTGAATTCCTTATGGGAAAGCTTCTGGGAAACAACCTGGTGAATATGGGACTGGAAAAGGTGTGTGAGGAAGTGCTTCAAGAGCTGGGCTGTACCCTGAAGGAGATAAAGTCTGCCGAGCCTGACGCAGGCCTGGGTAACGGAGGCTTGGGAAGGCTTGCCGCTTGTTTCCTGGACTCCATGGCTTCTCTTGGGATACCCGGGCACGGCTGCGGAATAAGATACAAGTACGGCCTTTTTCAGCAGAAGATTGTTGACGGCTACCAGGTGGAGCTTCCTGAGAATTGGCTCAAGGAAGGGAATGTCTGGGAGATGAGGAAGGCGGGAAAGGCCGTAGAAGTCAGGTTCGGAGGCAAGGTTGTCCCCGAGTATAAGAATAACAGGCTGGAGTTTAAGCATGTGGACTATGAGACAGTACTTGCCGTTCCTTATGACACTCCTATAATCGGATATAATAATGAGACAGTCAATACTCTAAGGCTTTGGAGTGCGGAGAATCCTGAGAAGGATTTCGACTTGTCCTCCTTCAGCAAGGGAGATTATATGAAGGCGGTAGAGCACAAGTATTCCGTAGAATCTATCTCGCAGGTTTTGTATCCGGATGACAGCTTCGCCGAGGGCAGGAAACTAAGGCTCAAACAGCAGTATTTCTTTGTATCCGCAGGCCTCCAGAGTATTGTCAGGACATACAAAAGAAGCAATGACAATATATATGATTTCGATGAGAAGGTAGCAATTCACATTAATGATACTCATCCGGCCATTGCCATACCTGAGCTTATGAGGATCCTTATTGATCAGGAGGGTGTCGATTGGGATACGGCGTGGAAGATTACTACCAATACAATTTCCTATACCAATCACACCATTCTGTCGGAAGCCCTGGAAAAATGGCCGATAGACATGTTCAAGCCCATGCTGCCGAGAATTTATATGATTATTGAGGAGATAAATGAGAGGTTCTGCAGGGATCTTTGGAACAGATATACCGGGCAGTGGGACAAGATATCAAGAATGGCCATACTGGCGGATGGGTATGTGAAAATGGCCCACCTTGCAATAGTGGGAAGCCACAGTGTCAACGGTGTTGCCAAGATTCATACTGAAATATTGAAAAAACAGGAGCTTACGGACTTTTATCACTTTTATCCTTATAAGTTCAACAACAAGACCAACGGAATCACCCACAGAAGGTGGCTCTTAAAATGCAATCCGGAGCTTGCACAGCTTCTCACAGAAAAAATTGGAGCAGGCTGGAAAAAGCATCCCACCGACCTTATAAGATTCCTGAAGTATCAGGATGATCCGGAGGTGCAGGAGAGAGTAAGACAGATAAAGCAGAACAACAAGCTTGAACTGGCAAGGATTATCAAGGATGAATACTCCATAGATATAGATGTGAACTCAATATTTGACATACAGATAAAAAGGATGCATGCATATAAGCGCCAGCTGCTGAATGCGCTTCATATAATGTACCTGTACAATTGCCTGAGGGAGAATCCCGGGCTTGATATTATGCCGAGGACCTTCATATTCGGTGCAAAAGCGGCACCGGGCTACAAGCTGGCAAAGCAGGAGATCAAGCTTATCAATACCATTGCCGACAAGATAAACAATGACCAAAGTATAGAAAAT
This sequence comes from Bacillota bacterium, assembly GCA_035417425.1. Lineage (GTDB taxonomy): Bacteria > Bacillota > Clostridia > Lutisporales > Lutisporaceae > BRH-c25. The sequence goes on along the minus strand of DAOLPD010000035.1, from coordinate 11,023 downwards.
AAGCTCAAGGTTGTATTTATGGAGGACTACAAGGTATCTCTGGCGGAAAAGATAATACCTGCTGCCGATGTAAGCGAACAGATTTCTACCACAACGAAAGAAGCCTCCGGTACAGGAAATATGAAGCTTATGATGAACGGTGCAATAACGGTTGCTACTTTGGACGGGGCAAATATTGAGATAAGGGATGAAGTAGGGGATGAAAACATTATAATATTCGGAATGACCGAGAAGGAAGTTTTGGACTATTACAGGAACGGCGGGTATAGTGCAGTTGAGATTTACAACAGCGATCAGCGTATCAGGACTGTGACAGACCAGCTTATTAACGGCTTTTTCCCGGTGAGCAGCATTGAGTTCCTGGATATCTATAACCATCTTCTTCTGCATAACGATGAATACTTCGTACTGAAGGACTTCAATGCTTATGCAGAAGCCCACAAAAGGGTGGATGAGCTCTACAGGAATAAATCCGAATGGATGAGGATGAGCATTGCAAATATTGCACACTCGGGGATCTTTTCCAGCGACAGGACAATATCCGAATACGCCTCGGGCATATGGGAAGTTAAAAGGGTGATACTATGACGGATATGATGATTCTGCACAACTCCCGCGAGGAGAAATACCGCTTTCCCTTTGGAGCTGTTCCATGTAAAAGCACGGTTCGCCTCAGCCTTACTGTGAAGGCTTCACAGCCGGTGAGCTCAGCTGAAGTCATAGTAAGCACAGAAGGCTGCATTGAACGGAGGATAGCCTTAAGTGCGCCGGAAGGGCAGGGGGAGGACTATTGTGCAAATATTGAAGCACCTGAGGATCCGGGGCTTTTGTGGTATTATTTTGAGCTGACTATAGGGGATAAAAAGTATTATTACGGAAATAACGAAAGAAACCTGGGGGGCATTGGAGGTATATACGGCACAATTCCGCCCCGGTATCAGATTACAGTTTATAAAAGTGAAGCAAGTACTCCTCATTGGTACAAAAAGGCCATAATGTATCAGATATTTGTGGATAGGTTCAGAAATGGCCGCGAAGACTGCAAGGTGCTGAACCCTAAGAAAAACAGCTTTATTTATGCAAACTGGGATGATACCCCCTTCTATATAAAGGACTGTGAGAAGGGAAGCATTGTCAGGTGGGATTTTTTTGGCGGGAATCTTCAGGGAGTGATAGAAAAGCTGGATTACCTGAAGGAGCTTGGTGTGTCTGTTATTTACCTGAACCCTGTTTTTGAAGCACCCAGCAATCACAAGTATGACACCGCCGATTACAAGAATATCGACCCTATGTTCGGCAGCAGCGAGACCTTCAGGGATCTTTGCGAAAAGGCAGGCAGGCTTGGGATTTCAGTTATTCTGGATGGGGTTTTCAGCCATACCGGCAGTGACAGCATATATTTCAACAGGTACGGCAGCTATCCCGGCATCGGGGCATATCAGTCAACCGAATCCCCATATTATTCATGGTACCGCTTCAATTGCTCCAGGGATGACTATGAGTGCTGGTGGGGTGTGGACAGCCTTCCCAACGTCAATGAAATGGATCCGGGGTATGTTGACTTTATTATCACAGGTGAGGACAGTGTCATCAAGCATTGGATGGACTTGGGGGCAAAGGGCTGGCGCCTGGATGTGGCAGATGAGCTTCCGGATGAGTTTATCCGTTTGATTAATAAAACAATGAAAGAGAAAGATAAGGATTCGGTGCTCCTGGGGGAAGTATGGGAGGACGCATCCAACAAGGTGAGCTACGGAAAGAGAAGGGCATATCTTTTGGGAGAGGAACTGGACTCTGTAATGAATTATCCCTTCAGAGGGATAATGATAGATTTTTTTACCGGGAAGCAGGATGCGAAATATGTAAATGAAGTGCTCATGAGTATCTATGAGAACTACCCTTTGCATAACTTCTACTGCAATATGAATCTTATCGGCTCTCATGACGTCCCAAGAATACTCACAATACTGGGGGAAGCGCCTCCGGAAAAGCAATTGTCACAATCTCAAAAAGAAAGCTACAGACTGCCGGAAAGCCAGAAAGCTTTAGGAATAGAGAGGCTTAAGCTGCTTACTCTTATTCAGATGACTTTTCCGGGTGTTCCGAGCATTTATTACGGTGATGAAGCAGGGCTGGAAGGGTACAGTGATCCTTTAAACAGGGGAACCTATCCATGGGGCGGAGAAAACCGTGAACTGCTGGAATGGTATAAGGCCATAACCTCTATCAGGAACAAATATGATGTATTCAGTACCGGAAGATGGATTCCAATATATTCTGAAGGGGATGTATACGGATATGTCAGAAGGACGGAAAATGGAAGGGATGTATTCGGCGGGAAGAGTGAGGACAATACCGCACTCGTACTGGTAAACAGAAGCAGGGACTTCCGGTATCCTCTGTCCTTGGATTTGAGTCAATGGCACAGGGGAGTCATTTATGACCTTCTTGAAGGCGGCAAGGCTGCAGTGCTTAGAGAAGGAATGCTGGATGTTACCCTGGAACCCCTTCAGGGGAAGGTATTTATAGCAAAACTCAGAATACAAGAGGACTGATTACATGAGCATAAAGGAATCAATAATCCAGAAGAGCAACAGCATACAGACAAAAAAAAACCGTAGGGACAGAAAGGACAAGGGAGTGTTCTATACTCCTCCTCAGGTGGTAGAGAGAATTACCGAAAAGCTTCTGTCGGAGGTTGACCTTGCGGCAAATCCTTATATAAGAATTATGGATCCTGCCTGCGGTACAGGACTTTTCCTAATAAAAGCCTTTGAGGTGCTGAAGAGAAAGTTCGAGGGCGATTATGAGGTTATACTGGACAGGAACAAAGAACTGGAAGGTGTACTGAAAAAGGAAGGAATCGGCAGCTTTATTCTGGAAAACAACCTGTGGGGTGCCGATATCGACCGGGAAGCCCTGGATGCAGCGTCCGAGATGCTGATGAAGCTGGCAGGCAGGGAGTCCAAGGTGAATCTGGTGTGCTGCGACAGCCTTATTAGCGGAAGTACGGCTCAAGAATACCAGTTATGGAACAGCAGCTATGATTACATAATAGGGAACCCCCCATACATTGGCCATAAGCAGGCAGCCGGAGAATACAAGCAAGCCCTGCAGCAGTTGTATGGAGGCATATACAGGGATAAGTCCGATATATCCTACTGCTTTATAAAAAAGGGCATAGACCTGTTAAAGGATGGAGGAAGCTTGAGCTTCGTTACTTCCAGATACTTCATGGAAGGGCCCTCGGCAGCCGGGCTGAGGAAATTCATTGCCGGCCATTGTACAGTCACAGAGGTGGTGGATTTCTATGGTGATAAAGTTTTCCGCGATGCAGGGGTTGCAGCATGTATAATCACCCTAAGGAAGGGGATACATGATGTGGAGACTTCAGTGCTGAAGCGGAGACAGGGCATAAAGGTCAATGAGCCTGAATTGTTTGTCCCGTCCAACTTTGAGCATTTTACGGTCAATAGGGCAGAATTAAAGGATGAGGGCTGGGTGCTTCTTAGCCCTGAAAAATATGAAGTGTTTTCTATGGCGGAAGCGGGAGGAAGCTTGAGTCTGGAGGAGATTGCGGATAGTTACCAGGGTATTATCACCGGCTGCGACAAGGCTTTCATACTTAGCAGGAGTGAGATAGAAGAGAATAAGATAGAAGAAGTGCTGTTAAAGCCGTGGATTAAGAACAGCAATATTCAGAAGTATGGTATCAAGCCTGCTGATAAGTTTCTTATCTATTCGGATTTTATCAAGGAAGAAAAGGATTTTCCCAATGCCATAAGTTACATTTCAAGGTATCGGAATAAGCTGTTGAACAGAAGGGAATGCAGGAAGGGGATAAGGAAGTGGTATCAGCTGCAGTGGGGCAGGACCAATGAGGTTTTTGACACACCCAAAATTGTATATCCTTTCAAATCCCCAAGCAGCCGTTTTGCCGTTGATGAATCCGGCAATTACTGCAGTGCGGATGTATACAGCCTTAAGCTCAAAAAGGAATATGAGGGAAGGATAACCTTGGAATATATTGCAGCCGTACTTAATTCAAGGCTCTTGGAATTTTATTTCAAGTGTTATGCAAAAAAAGTCAGCAAAGAGCTTTATGATTATTATCCGAATACCGTTCTTAGAATGAAAATCCCCATGCCGTCAGCGGCCAATCCTATAGGGGAACTGGCATCAAAGCTTAAAAACTGTAAGAATGAGGATGCAAGGAAGGCTGTTACTTATGAAATCGATAGGGAAATATATAGGTTATACGGATTAAGCGAAAAACAGATCAGAATTATAGAGAAAGAAATAATAAAAGAATAGTGCGGCATAATTGTTAGATTGCATAACCAAGCAAGAGCTTGTATAGTATAGCAGGGCACACTTTTATGCATTTTGGCAACAGGCCTCTGATATGGCTTTGGTAAAAAGTTCGTGAAGCCGGCAGGAGGCCGGCTTAGGTGTCTCGGGTCATGGAGGGCCTTTTGGCACCGTTAGAACTTTTCCAAAGGCATTGCAGTAGGCCTGTCAAAATCATAATCCGTGTGCCTCGATATACTATACTGTCTCTTGCGGAGGGTTATGCAAACTTCAGGCCCGACGCATTATTCTTCTAAGGAGGAGTATTGATGCTTTTGCTGGCTGCCGCCGTTGCCCCGTCCGCCGCTTTATTGTACTACTTTTACACAAGGGATAAATATGAAAAGGAACCCAGAAAACTGCTTCTGAAAGCGTTTCTTATGGGGGGAGGGCTTGTTGTCCCGGTACTTTTTATAGAATTGTCCCTGAATGTATATGATATAGCGGAGGCCAATCTGCTTGCCGCCGTTTATACTGCTTTTGTGGTGGCGGGACTTGTGGAGGAATCTTCCAAGTTTCTGTTCTTTTTCTTATACATATGGAAACATAGGGATTTCAACGAAATGTACGATGGAATAGTATACTCCGTGTTCATTTCCCTTGGCTTTGCTACCGTCGAAAATCTTGCATATGTGCTTTCCACCGGTTTTAGTACGGCAATTGTGAGATCCCTGACTGCCGTACCGGCTCATGCCCTTTTTGCCGTGGCAATGGGATATTACCTGGGCATTGCCAGATTTGCAAAGCCACAGTACAGACGAAAGTATATCATACTGGGACTTATTATTCCCGTATTGCTTCATGGGATATATGATTTTATATTGCTTTCTCAGAAACTGTATTTGCTGGTGCTTTTTATACCGTATATGTTGTATCTCTGGAAAAGAAGCCTCAGGCATGTGGACGAACTGGTGGAATCCTCACAGTTTAAGGATAGGCCGGAAGAATATGCCGATGACACTGATGACCGTTTCTAGTGCCTGATGCCTCGTGCCCCGTGCCTGGCATTTACATAGTCCACAAAAGCCTCCAGTCGGGTCTGGAAGCCTGCTTCTCCTGTCTGCTCATCAACAATAAGGTACAGTATAGGTATATTATAATCCTTTTCCACCTGTGAAAGAATCGAACGGGATACTATTTCCGGCATACAGGTCATGGGATAAATTTGCACAAGCCCGTCATAGCCTGTTTTTGCATAATGCACAGCATGGCCGATGCACTGCTGGGTATGCCCTCCTATAAGAGCAGGCAGGTAGGGCTTTGCCAATTTCTTTTCCAGCTTATATCCCTTCCTACCCGTGGCGGGAAGTATAACATTATTGCGTGCCCAATCCTTTACCGTCATTGATCGGTGTACCTCTACGCCCAGGTCTCCCAGCCTTTCCTCCGCATGGAGATTAGAGAAAGGTTCGATTATGGTATATATCTCTCCGATAATTCCTATTTTTAAAGGTTTGAAGCTTTTGTCAATGTCAATTCCTCTTATTCGGTTTTTGGTGTCATGTATCAACTCCAGCATTTGGCCTGATCCCTTTACAGCCATCACATCGTTTTTGAACTCATGCATGATTCTTCGCAATTCAGCTTTATTGAAGGCTCGCGGCCTGATATAATAAAGCAGTTCATTCATACTGTCCAATTCGCAGCATACTTTGTATGCATTGATAAAAGACGGTATGATTCTTCCGCTGTTTTTTCCCGCTACTTTTTTTAATGCTTCAAGAAATTTCTGATACCCTTCCCTGGGAGGGTCAAGTATTATCATATCTGTATCTTTATAACCTGCCTCCCATAATGCCTGTTTCTGCAGGGGGCCGTAATAGCCAAACCTGCAGGGGCCGCAGCTTCCGGTTATAAGAATGGTATCAGCTCCGGCCTTGATACTGTTTATGTAATTTCCAAGCATTATCTTGTACGGCATGCATACTGCTTCCGGTGATAAGGAAGAGCCAAGCCTCAGGGTGGAGCTGGTAGTGAATGCCGGTATGACGCTTTCCACCCCTATATCGTCCATAAGGCTCTTAACTGCTATATATGCTTCTCCCATGTGCGGGTATGTAAGTCTCATCTGCACTCCTCCAATCCAACAAATCAAAAAAAGCTTCTATTCTGGTGTTGAAGCTGGTATCCCCTGTATGCTCATCAATATTCAACACCATGTATGGTTTCTTATAATATCTTCGTGCCTGCTTTTCGATATACTCTCCGACCAGAGAATCTATTCCGCAGCCGAAGGCGGTCAGAGCAAGCATTCCGTTGAAAGAGCCGTTGTCCATTATGAACAATGCGCTTCCGATGAGGCTTTTGCCGCTGCTCCAGAACATTCTTTTTGAAAGCTCCTGACAAAGCTCATTTATTATATGAGGATCGATCATGTCAGGAGTTATTACTTCTATGCCACGCTCCCTCAGCTTTCTTATAAGGTTCATGTTGACAAAGCTGTCGTACAGAAGATAAGGGTGCCCGATAAGCCCTATTCTGGCCCTGGCCTTATATGGAACGGGAGATATGCCTTTTATTATGCAGTCCGGAGTATTGCCTTCCTGTACCGCTGCTTTGAACTCTTTATGTGCTTTAAATGCTTTATCTATACTTTTGTTTATTTTTACCGGATTCCTGAACTTAAGTGCAAAAGCTAATTTAAACAGCCCTTGAACCAGACTGTTTCTGCTCCTTATAAGATTTATTTCGGTATCAATTACAGGCGGCAGATCCGGGACTGAGTATTTCACCATTTCCGGAAGGCCTCCGAATTTGGGGCATATATATTCACCCTTCGACACGCTTGTAAGTCGTGGTATAAGGATGCAATCCGCCTTATCTCTCAGGCTGTATGCATGACCGTGGAGCACCTTCACAGGAAGGCATGCATCGTCTATGCTGTACAGCACGCCCTTATCAAGTATTTCCTTTGTAGTTTCGGGAGATGGGACAACTTCTGCTCCCAGTTCGGTAAGGAAGGATTGCATGAATGGATAATACTTATAAAAATACATTCCCCGGGGAATGCCTACTTTGACAGCCACTGAATCACCTCTTTCCATGAAGTATATAGTGGTAAATCTTTTTCACGGCATATATATTATTGACAAAAGAACAGCGGTTTAAAACAAAAACCGGAAGCATGTTCACATGATTCCGGTTTTTTGGCTGCAGTTTGATGTTAAATCTAAATAACTCCGTAGAGTATGACTCCGAGAACTCCTGATGCAAGAATAGAAATAATCGGGTTTATCTTAAGCTTCCAGACTCCGAAAAAAGTCAATAAAGCGATTAAAATTCCCTTGATATCTACAATTGAAGCCCATGCTATTTTTATGCAGGCAGCTGCAATAAGCCCCAATACTGCAGGCCGAATTCCTTTGATGACCCAATTGACCTGCTTCAGGTGCTTGAATTTATTATAGTAAACCGATACGATCAGTGTAATCGTTATAGGAATAAGCACTACTCCAAGGGTGGCAACGGCTGATCCTGCAACAGCACCTACCTTGTAGCCCACAAAGGTTGATGAATTAACGGCAATCGGCCCCGGAGTCATTTCCGCAATGGCAACTATATCAATAAAGTCCTTCGGTGAAATCCAACCGCTGCCCTCGATTACTTCTTTCTGTATCAGGGCAAGCACTGCATATCCTCCCCCGAAGCTGAAGGCCCCTATTTTCAGGAAGACCAGAAAAAGCTTCAATAAAGCAGTCATTGTTTTTCCTCCTTTCTATAAAGGAAAAATCCGAGGGCGCCGCATATTACTATAGTTACTATAGGGTGAAAATTAAAAAGTAAAATAAGCAGCAGTACCGCAATGGAGACGGATATGTTAAACGGATTAATGCCCATTGATTTTACCAGCTTGAACAAAGCATAAGCAATAAGTGCAACTACAGCCGGCCTTATCCCTGAGAATACATGCTCAACAATCGGGTTTTCCCTGAAAGATGTAAAAAACACAGCTATTACAAGTATTATCAGGAAGGAGGGCATGACTGCTCCAAGGGCGGCTGCAGCCGCTCCCGCATAGCCTGCTGTTTTGTAGCCGACAAAGGTAGCACAGTTTATGGCCAAAGGGCCCGGAAGGCTGTTGGTTACTGCAATGGAATCCAGAAATTCTTCCTCGCCAAGCCATTTTTTGTTGTCGACAACTTCCCTTTGAATAATGGGAAGCATTGCATAACCTCCTCCTATTGTAAAGGAGCCTATCTTGAAAAATGTCAGGAAAATATCTATCAGCATAATATCACCTCGGTTTGTTGCTGGCAGTGCAGCTTATAGTGCATTTCTCAGTTACTATATAATCCATGGGTATGTCGTATTGGCCTGAAGGAATGGTATCCGCAATCTGAAAGGAATAAGCGAGAGCAGCCTTAATGACCCCCGGCTCAAGACGCCTCATGAACCTGTCATAATAGCCCCCTCCAAAGCCTATTCTATTTCCGGAACTGTCAAAGGCTACTCCCGGAACGAGTACCAGATCCACAACGCTGCTGTTTGACAGTCTTATGTATTCCGATTTTGGCTCCCGTATGCCGAAATGGCCCGATTGAAGCTCCTCAAGGCTTGTAATCCTTGAAATACAGAGCTCATGAGTCTCCGGTATGCAAATAGGAACATACACTTTCTTATTCTTCTCAAGGCAATAATCTATAATAAAATCAGTCTTTACCTCATTCTTAAAATCAAGATATACCATTATGTGGGCTGAATTATTGAAAAAACTGTTTTTGCTTAAATTTTGGAAGATTTTTTCGCTGAGGAATAATACCTCCTCTGCGTATAATTTGTTCCTGACCTGCAGTATTTGTCTCCTTAAAGCATCCTTCATGTGTTCCTCCATCTCATAGGGATTCTCATAGTAATTATAGTACTATTATTAATATAACAGAGGTAAATATGAATTTCCATCAGACATTTGCCTGAGGCTTCCGTATATTAGTTAGAAGGTAATTATTGAAGAGCAGTTGAGGAGGAATATCATGAATAGAAATTCTAATATAATAATCGGAGCAGTTTTAATAGCATTGGGAGTATTGTTTCTTATGTCAAATCTTGGCTATCTGAATTTTTCATGGAACTACATATGGCCATTAGCACTGCTGGTTCCCGGAATATATATGCATTTTGCATTTTTTACGGGTATTGACAAGAATCCCGGCATACTTGTACCGGGGGGCATACTGACTACGTATGGAGCGCTGTTCTATGCCAATGTTTTCTTCGGGTGGCATATTATGTCCGATCTTTGGCCGTTATTCCTGATAGGTATTGCAATTGGGCTTTTTGAGCTGTACCTTTTCGGAAACCGTGACAAGGGGCTGCTTATACCGGTGGGTATCCTTGGAGGAATAGGACTTTCATCATTGTTGAGGGCATATATGAGATTTGATATTAAGAATTATCTGGTTCCCATTATACTGATAATAATCGGAATAGTTATAATTACAAGAAAGGACAACAGGAGAAGCAACGGTTAAAAAACCAGCCGGCCCAAACCAATACAGCTTCGGGCAGTTGGAAGCCATGTTGCGTTTATAAGTACCGGCTGTTTACATATACACTCTTTCATAACCAATAAAGGCTGCTGAATATAATGCAAGGGTTTTACTTGTGTTTAATCCGATGCATTATATTCAGTTTTTTGTTTTATTTATAATGAACAAATAAAAAAAGCGAATATAAATATCGCTCCGGAATAGTAAATCTATTGCTTTTTACGCTTTAAAGTGGTATATTATAAGATACGGCAAATTTGTGTCAGCACACAATACACCTATTATAGAGTATCACATTTCAGTCAGTATGTCAATAGGTCTTTGAAAGTTTTTTAGATTAAATTTTATATCTTAAATTGCAGAATTAAGTTCTACCCTTACTTAGCAAACTATAGAATTTAATCATGCAAATACAGATGTAGAATTTAATCGTACAATTATATGATACTTCGTATTTTTCTCCGGAGCCCACCCATACTTCAGATAAAAAGTTTTTCACCCTGTTATTAGCTATTCTTAAGCCCTATATTACCTATATTCAGATAACTTTTACTTTCATTTGATAGTGCAACCCTCTATAATTATGATGTATGATGTTACCTGAGCAAGTTAGTGTATGAAAGGAGCGCTAGCTATGCCTAATCATAAGCACTTAACCCTGGATGACCGCAGTTATATTCACACCTGCCTGAATGCCGGTCATTCATTCCGTCAGATTGCGCATCATCTTGATAAGGATCCTTCTACTATTTCCAAGGAAGTTCGAAATCGCCGCATACGCTTGACTGCAGGTGCTGCCAGACGCATACCTAACAAGTGTATACATAGGAAAACATGCACCATAAGTGGTTTATGTGATCAGCCTCAGTGTAAACACAATTTCTGCCGTTACTGTAAAAGATGCAATGCATTTTGTTCAGAGTTTCAGGAAGAACACTGTCCCTCCCTTTCGAAACCTCCTTATGTTTGTAACAATTGTAAGCTAATCTATAATTGCGTTCTGACCAAATATTTTTACCGGACTATACCTGCTAACCAAGATTATCGGTCCAAACTAATTGACTGCCGGTCAGGTCTTTCATATACCGAAGATGAGCTTCAGTATATGGATAAAGTAATTACTCCACTGATAAAAAAGAAACAATCAATTCATCATATCTGTGTGACCCAGGCAGATAACATCCTAT
>DAOLPD010000034.1:0-21311 GCA_035417425.1 Bacillota bacterium | reverse complement strand
AGTGTCAGGCGTCTACTTTTTCAAAGTTCATTGTTTTTCTTTACAGGAATGCTCCCTACGTATTCTTCAATACTTCTGGCTTTGAACCTGTCGGGAGCCGATATGACAGCTTTTGTAGCAGGAATGCTGCCGATGGTAGTTGTACAGTTTTATTTGGGATATTTTTTCTATGGCAGAAAGATTCCCAAAAACATCGGAGTGCCGGAATCAAGGGACAAGATGGAGGAAATAAAGAAGCTGGTTGTCAGCCTTTGGTCAATTGCATTATCAATAGCAATTATTTTAGTATTTAAAATATCTGTTCATTTTGCAGTTATTCCGGTTATTATACTGTCATTCATAATAAACAGGTTCAGCTTTAAAGAGATAAAACCAATGTTTGTATCGGCTTTTGAAACAAAATTGATTATATCTACTGTTGTGATTATGATTTTCAGGGAGGTTCTGACATATACCGGGGTTATTGAAAGATTGCCTGATTATTTTTCGGTATTGCCGGTACCATCGGCCGTTATTTTTGCACTGATATTTTTCTTTGGCCCATTAATAGCAGGTTCTCAGGCTATAATTGCCTTGGGGGTGCCTATGGCATATGCAGCCATACCGGATGGCGGGGCAGTATTATTGATATTGCTTATGTGCATGCTTTATATATCGATGCAGGTTTCTCCAACCCATATATGCCTGGCAATAATTACGGAATACAACGGCACTTCGTTTATTGATCTTATCAGAAAAACCATGCCTGTATTGATAGCTTTTATTCTGATCAGCTCTTTATACAGCTATTTATTGTTTCTGATATTTTAGACCGGAAATCTGCAGCCAATAGAAATGTAAATACTATGGAATCCGTTGAATTAAGAAGTATGATCAAGAAAACAAACCGGATTAAAGGAGGGTAATTATGAAAAATCTTATTTTGTGGGAATACCTTAAAGAAATGAAGAGCCCAAAATTCAAATGGGTAGATCTTTCCCATGAGCTGAGTGCTGAAACACCCCACTGGTTCGGCTTTCAGCCCTTAGGGTCAAGAATCCTGCTTGATTTTGACAAGACTCCCGTGAAGGTATATGAATACACCTTCCCAGGCCAATACGGCACTCATGTGGATATACCGGCTCATTTTGATCCAAAAGGACGTACCCAGGAAAAGATACGGGTAGATGAGTTTGCTTATCCGCTCTGTGTAATTGACAAATCCGAAGCGGTTAAGACGAACCCTGATTATGCTCTGACCATAGAGGATATAAAAGAGTGGGAGACCGTATATGGAAGGATTCCCGAAAATGCATTTGTTGCGTTTCGCAGTGACTGGTACAAGCGCGGTACTGATTTGGATAACAGGGACTCTGAAGGCAAACAGCACTATCCCGGTTGGAAGATTGATGCTGTCAAGTGGCTGGTGGAGGAAAGAAAAGTCGGAGCCATAGGGCATGAGACTTCAGACACAGACCCTCCTGCTTTGGAAGAGCAGGTTCCGTATAAAGCAGAGGAATATATTTTGTACCAGGATAAATTCCAGATTGAATTAATGAAGAACCTTGATAAGGTTCCCCCAGTGGGAGCAATTATTTTCTGCACCTTTCAGAGCCTTAAGGGAGGCACAGGTTTTCCGGCACGCTGCTTTGCAGTCTGCCCGGCGGAGGAATAAGTACGGAGCAATAGGAAAGGGGTCAAGAAGGTCCCGGGACAGGAAAGTCGAGCTTGATAAAGACTATTATAAAACTATTTCAAAAACAAAAGCCCTGGTGATGTAATTCATCAGGGCTTTCTGATGCGAAAAACGCTGATAATGTTGAAAAAGAGCTAAAAGATACAAGACGATTGGAGGAATTAATTGAATTATGTTAAATATATTAGTAAATATGGTTATCTTAGGTAATTTTAAATATAATATTTATATTATTTTATAGCAATTTATAATAGTTTATAATATAATTAATTAAGTGAGGCAAAATTATGAGTAGATCAGCTGACTATATAAGAAAACAGCTAAGTATCGTAGGCTTAGATTACAGTTCTCATGCAGTTGAGAGAATGTCAGAGCGATGTATAACAGATAAGGAAGTAGAAGACTGTGTTATGCTTGGCAATGTAATCGAAGAGCAGTATTCTGGAATAGATGTAAAAGTTTTATTCCAGGAAGCAGTTAGCGGTAAACCAAATCTATTTGTTGTAGTTGCTGATTGTAATCCGCCTGTTGTCATAACTGCCTGCAGAGTAAAAGATGAAGTGTGGGACTATATGGATGGGATAATGAAAAGGAGTAGAAATAAATGATAAGAAAATGTTTTATGTGTGGAAATGAAATGAGAGAGATAGTTACTTCTGTTAATGCCGGATGGGGTGATTATAAGCTAACCCTCGATGGAGTAAGAGCTTATGAATGCACACAGTGCGGAGAAAAGATATATGACAAAGATGAAGTTCATATGATCCAGGAACTAAGCAGAAATCTAAGCGTATTATCTAAGGAAAAAAGACCGGATATACTGAACTTAAGAGAAGTAGCTGAAATCTTGCGAGTCAGCAACCAAACTATCTATAATATGATTCGGGATGGTCGGCTGAAAGCAGTAAAATTAGGGCGTGAATGGAGATTTTTAAGAAAGGATATTGAAAGCTTGTTAGATGGGAAAGAAACATTGGCAGCAACGAGGGATTTAGAAATCCGATTTCCGCGGAAAAGCGGTTGATAATTGAGAAACACTTAGAGGACTAGGTTAATATACATGAATAAGCGTATCAAGAGTAGGGGAGAGACTTGGCTCTGTGAACCTACAGCAACCTGCCGGAAGGGCAAGGTGCTAATGCCGGATGCGATAGGATAATGGAAAGTGAAGATGGCCTTCCTGTCGCTGCGGCAGGAAGGTTTTTATTTGGTGAAAATAAAAGGAGGAATGAGAATGAACACACAAGGATGGATCAGGGGTACGATGGCAAAAAACATGGATACTGAGAAATTCTTATATCATGTTGTGGAATGCCTGGGCAGGGAATTTGAGACGGATTCACAAATTCGGATATTTGAAGGAGAGTACATTGTAAAACTTGGAGGGCATGAATGCAGAATCAGCCCGGAAAAATCAGCAGCACTGCAGCAAAAGAGCCCCTATGCTCTGGACAGATATTTGCTGGACCAGCTAAGGGGACAGGGTTTTGACTTTGAAGTAACAAGGAGCCAGTATATTAGGTATTGCTTTAACATATTTTCTATTTAATCAACCATGTCATTAAATTCTAACTAATATATGCATAAGAATACTTTATTGGGTTACGATTGAATCAATATGATAAGGGAATATCCGGGGTTAGGAATATTTGTAATTGTTGAAGGAAATAGGGGTGTTATGTCAAATTATACAATAGTATCCAGTGAAGGAAGGTGTTATTGTGGCAAAGCTTATACCTTATATAGATGCTGCAACAATATCGAACAATGGTGAAAAGGCTCTTTATACGGCATTGACGAAGCTGCCTGATGAATATACTGTGTGCTACTCATATAAATATGGAATTGTTGATGAGAGCAAGACAGGTTTTCCATATAGGGAAGCGGATTTTATAGTAATGCATCCTCAGCTGGGTTATATGGTTATTGAGGTTAAACAGGGAGATATCAGCTGTTTCAGAGGAGAATGGCAGGAATTCAAGAAAGGCAGTGACCGAGAGCTGAGCAGAAACCCTGTAGAACAGGCTGAAAGCGCCATGTTCGCAATAATGGAACAATATAAGGAAAGATTTCACCGCAGTTTTCCGCTGAAGGTGAGATTTGGCCTATGCTTTCCTGAGTGTGCCAAGATCATCGGGGACATACCATCTCATATTAAGGAAAGCAGTATCCTGCTATTTGATGATATTGCCGATTCATCTCAATTAGAGAAAAAAATCATAGCTACCTTTGGCGGGAAAAGCACCTCAGGGAATGAGCAGTGCATAAGAGAGCTGACTGAGAAAATTCTTGCACCGAAATATGAGGTGTTCTCAAGGCTGGAAGATAAAATTGATATGTTCTACAACATGTCGCAGCGGGTTCTGACTGATGAACAAAGCAGGATACTTGAAGAAACGGAATACGACAGCAGAAAGGTATTCCTTGGGGGAGCGGGTACCGGAAAGACCTGGATTGCAAAGGAGAAGGCCAGAAGACTGGCCATGGAAGGGAAAAGAGTATTTTTAACATGTTATAACAGAAAGCTTGCCTCGCTTGAATTCAAGAATTTGCATGAAGGCATATTTGCAATGAATTTCCATGATTACCTGGAGCAGATACTCCCTCAGAAAGGATACTGTTTAGAAAAACCCGATGATGCAAAGCAAATGGATGACTTTTATAGTGAAACTCTTCCAAGCCTAGGCTTTGACTATTTCAGCTCCCTTGATGAAAGTGAGAAGTTTGATGCCGTAATAGTAGATGAGGGGCAGGACTTCAGAGAAGATTGGATAACCTGCCTTGAAGCCTCTCTAAAGAGAGACGGACATTTCTATATATTTGCTGATCCCAATCAGAATATTTTTGCCGATGACATAAGCAAAATCAAGCAATTGCCTATATCGAAGCATAAGTTGACCAGGAATCTCAGAAATACCGAAGCGATAAACAATTGGATAAAAAGTCTTTACCCGGACAGTTCTTTAGTACCCGAAATAAAAGGCGGACTGGAAGTCAGATACTTTAAATGGAAGACCTACGAAGATGAAAAAAGGATGATTGAGGACGAAGTAGGAAGGCTGATAAGCCAAGGGGTTAAACCTCGGAGGATTACCCTGGTATCAGGGTATACGAAGAAAAAAAGCTGCATGGCTGATGCAGACAGGCTGAAAAGCTGGCCTCTGAAAAGCACGGGAGATAACGACCCCTCAGCTGTCAGGTTTGATACGATACGTTCCTTCAAAGGCCTTGAAGCGGATATTATATTCCTTATAGATGTAAAGCAGGGCAGCCCGGTTTATACAAAGGCAGATATTTATGTAGGCGGATCAAGGGCAAGGTTTCTACTATATATATTTCAACATGAGGATTATGAGTGGGGGAAATAACTAGTGTAAAAGAATTCTTTAGAATAAATGTCCGCATTTCCGATAAAAATCTTTTACTACCGGTACTGTCTTTTCAACGAATTCAATGAACTGTTGACCCATAATATGAATGAAGTCAGGGTTGAGCCATTGATCTATATCGCGTATGTAAACTCTTGAAAAGCCTTTCCATGCCTGGGGTGAAATCTCAAGCTTCTCACAATTTTTAGGTGCCCTTGTGCTGGCATATAGTGTTTGATCAAACAAATCCTCAAGATATGATTTATTATTTTCTATGTAATCATAAAACTGTTCCTTTTTCTTTGTTCTCATCTGGGTAGTTTTTGAATAATCAGGCACATACATAAAGTGTATCTCTTTTGCCAATCTGGCTCTAGTATAAATTACAAGGCAATCTCCCGGGAATTCCTTTGAATTGAATATTAAGGTATGCTTATCCTTGGAATTACCCCTAATTGAATAATCATAAAAATGGAAACCCAGCATTTCTTTACGGTTGTCAATGATAAATTGTTTTATTGACTCCATAAAGTTTGATACTATTTCAGATTCTTCAGGGCTGTATCCCCGATTGGCCTTTATATCTGAGTCTATCTTTTCTTTTTTTGAATATATGAAAGGCGTCTTTCTTTCATATAAGAGCGGGTTATCCTTTTCAGTATTAAGAATCTTATTTAGAGTCGTATTATCTATCCTTATTGCTTCGAAGCCTGTACTTTTTATTACTGTTTCAACTCCCGAATCAAATTCCAGTGCAGCTACAATGTATCTTCCGTCAATTTTTGAATAGGCTTTATACTTGGCGATTTGAAATAAAACTCGTTTATTTGCTTTAAGCTTTAGTTCAATAAATACCGTATTGCCCTTTGAGTCTGTTCCTTTCAGGTCACAGCGGTAAGTGGTTTCTTCACCTCTGATAGGGTATTCTTCTTTTTCTATAGTGAGCCCCGGTTCTATAAGTTCAGGCCGAAGACATACCGCACGTTTCAGATCCTCCTCATACATAAACAATACCTCCAAAACCCTATATGATATTTTACAGTACCAGTATATTATAATGTATTCCTTATATGCAATTATTTACCATTTTGGAAGAGTCTGATCTAATTTCATTTCAAAGTTAAAGAGTATCATATCAGGGTAGAAAAAATAGATTTATTTTGAATATAGTAAATTATTAACATTAAGAGGGTATGGTTAAAATGGCCATACTCTTTTAATTTACTAATTTTTCTAAATTCATGGACAAAAAGGCCCACTGTGATATAATGAAAATAAAAAGTGGCCAGAAATGGAAGGGCGAAAATGAATAAAAGTATAAAATATTCTTCTACGATAAAGACAATACCATACCTTTACTTAGAGATGAAAAAGGCTGCAAGGCTTAAGTGCCAAGGCATTAGCGATGATGATATATATAAAACTGCAATTGAGGAAAACTTGTTTCAAGTAAATACTGACGCACGAAAAAGGGAAATTGCTTCAACAGTAATTCGGAGGTTAAAGGAGCTTGATGATTTCCTCTTGGATAAATTAGTTAACGGGAGCGTAGAAACCAGTAAGCAAATTGCACTTTATGCCTTAATGAAAACTGATAGGTTGTTTTCAGAGTTCATGAGTGAAGTTTTTAGAGAAAAGTATATTTTAAAAGACATGGTTATTACTGATAAGGACTTTAATATTTTCTTTCATAGAAAGTGTGAGCAAGATGCAACTGTTGCCACTTGGAAGGAATATACCTTTTATAAGCTTAAGCAGGTATACAAAAGAATCCTATTTGAATCAGGATTCATTAAGAAGCAGAAAAAAGATATTGAAATTGTCCGCCCTGTGATGGAACAGAAGGTAATTGATGCAATAAAGAAATGCGGCGATAAAGCCTATGTGGAGGCTATGATAGGAGAGATATAAACAATGAATATATACGAAAGACTTGATAAGATACTTCCTAAGATAATGGAAGAACGATTCAGAAAAAATAAGGGACTGGGGAATGAAATTGGGTACTACATATTTGACTATGACCCCAAAGATGAAATGCTTGTTAGAGAGCATATATCCTTTTTAAAGCAGAAGGTGAATGTGGAGGACTCTGAAATTACTATAAAAGAGTTTAACCTGTATGACATTATGACAAAGG
Source organism: Bacillota bacterium (assembly GCA_035417425.1). Classification (GTDB taxonomy): domain Bacteria; phylum Bacillota; class Clostridia; order Lutisporales; family Lutisporaceae; genus BRH-c25. The sequence continues at coordinate 14,128 of DAOLPD010000034.1, read as the reverse complement.
TTCTAGAGGAAAAAGGTTACTTGGAAAAAGTGTTCTCAATGGAAGAGCAAAAGGGCACAGAGAATATTTTAAATCCTATTAAGAATACCCTGAGGCTGACTCAATCAAATGATATGATAGTTGATTATATTAAAGAAAACACTAGAGAGAATGATGTGGTTTTCCTCACCGGAGTAGGAAATGCATGGCCGGTAATTCGCTCTCACACAGTATTAAACAGCCTCCATGCTGCCATAGACCAAGTGCCGCTGGTTATGTTTTTTCCGGGAACTTATGACGGATTGGAACTTAAATTGTTTGATGAAATAAAAGATGACAATTACTATAGGGCTTTTAAACTAATAGAAAGATAAAAGAGGATACAAAGGCAGAAGGGAAGGATATGAAATGCTAATCAGGAAGATGTTTTACAAGAACATTGATAGGGATATCAAAGGTGTTATCAAGATTGGCCAGGATGACGATGCCAATGTCTTTCAGGAATTGGATGAGTATGTCGTTACCCGTGAGTTGCTAAAGCACTTTACTACCTTTTTTGAATCTTATAAGAAAAGCATAAATAGCAGGACTGATAAAATGGGGGTTTGGATTTCAGGTTTCTTTGGGAGTGGCAAATCTCATTTTCTAAAAATACTTTCTTATCTTCTTGAAAATAAAGAAGTCAAAGGGAAAAAAGCAGTTTCCTACTTTGATGACAAGATTGAAGACCCCATGGTACTTGCTGATATGAAGGCTGCAGGAGATATAAGTACTGATGTTATTCTTTTTAATATCGATTCTAAGTCAGATTCTGATTCCAAAGTAAATAAAGATGCTATTGTTAAAGTGTTTATGAAGGTCTTTAATGAAATGCAGGGTTTTTGTGGGTCACTGCCGTGGGTTGCTGACCTTGAAAGACAGTTAGTTAAAGATGGTGTATATGAAGCCTTTAAAGCCAAGTTTTTGGAATTCTCCAATAGTTCATGGGAAGATACCCGTGAGGATTTTTACTTTGAAGGAGATAACATAGTAAGGGCACTTGCTGAAACTGCAAAAATGACTGAGAATGGAGCGAGAAACTGGTATAATAAGGCGGAAGAAAACTATACCTTAAGTATTGAGAAATTTGCTAACAGGGTTAGGGAGTATGTAGAATCAAAAGGTAAAAACCATCATGTTATATTTTTAGTCGATGAAATTGGTCAGTACATTGGTGATGATACAAAGTTAATGTTAAATCTGCAAACTGTTGTCGAAGATCTTGGTACTCATTGCGGCGGAAGGGTTTGGGTTCTTGTAACAAGCCAGCAGGATATTGATTCCATCACTAAAGTGAGAGGAAATGACTTCTCAAAGATTCAGGGAAGATTTAATACAAGGATTAGCCTATCCAGCGCCAATGTTGATGAAGTTATAAAGAAGCGTATATTACTTAAAAATGATGTGGCTAAAGATACACTTAAACTGCTTTATCAAGATAAAAACGCTATACTAAAAAACCTTATTACATTCTCTTCTGATGCAGCAGAGATGAAAACTTATAAGGATGTACAGGACTTCATTGACGTGTACCCTTTCATACCTTATCAGTTTAATCTCCTGCAGTCTGTTTTCACTGGCATTAGACTCCATGGGTCTTCCGGCAAACACTTGTCTGAGGGGGAAAGATCTCTTTTGAGTGCTTTCCAAGAGTCTGCTATGCAGTTTGCAGACAAGGAAGTTGGTACAATTGTTCCATTCTATGCATTTTATAAGACAATAGAAGCTTTTTTGGATCACAATATTCGCACAGTTATTATGCATGCACAGGATAATGAGCGTTTAGCAGATGAGGATGTTGAGGTCCTTAAAGTATTATTTATGATTAAGTATGTTAAGGAGCTGCCTGCTAATATTGAAAACCTTGCAACCCTTATGGTTAGCCATATTGAAGATGATAAGATTGACTTAAAAAAGAGAATTGAAACATCTCTTAAAAGGCTTATTAAGGAGACACTTATTCAAAAAAATGGTGATGAATATATCTTCCTAACTCATGAAGAGCAGGATGTAAACAAAGAAATTCAGCATATACAAATAGATATGAGCGAAATCATACAGAAAATTGGTGAAGTAATATTTGAGGATATCTATACTGATAAGAAGTATCGTTATACTTCTCGGTATAATTTCAGTTTTAACCAAGTTATTGACGATCGAGTCAGAGGCAGTCAGAACAATGAAATTGGAATAAAAGTAATAACCCCCTATTATTCCACAGGGATAGAAATGACGGATCAGGAACTGAAAATGATGTCCACAAGAGAAAATAATCTTATTGTAAGGCTTCCCAGTGATATTACTTTTCTTGAGGAGATGGAGGAAGTTCTCAAAATCCAGACATATCTGTTAAGAAAAGGAGGTACTTCTGCTACCCAAGAGATAGAGGATATTAAAGTTAGAAAATCCCGCGAAGTGACAGAAAGGAAAGAGCGGGTAAAAACATTGCTAATAGAGGCATTGAAAGAGGCTGACCTTTTTGTAAACTCTCAGAAACTTGATATAAAAGATAAGAGTCCGGTAGACAGGATTAACGATGGCTTTAAGGTACTAATCGAAAGTATATATACAAAACTAAATTATGTGACGGATTTTATTGATACAGCTAAGGAACTGTATGATATTTTAACGAATGATACTATTCAAGTATCTTTGATCGAGGAAGAAAAGGCAAATAAACTGGCTATTGATGAAGTTGATTCCTATATATCCCGAAACACTGAAAGAAATATACCTATGACTATGAAAAGTATTTTAGACCTATATTCAAAGGCTCCATACGGTTGGAAGGAGTTGGATATTACAGGTGTCGTTGCAATGCTCTTTAAGGTACAAGAGATTAAGCTGGAACTTGGCAGTGAGTATTTGGATATAGGAGACAAAAATATACTCAATTATATGACCAAGAGAGAGTATTTAGATAGACTTCTTATAAAAAAGAGAACAAAGACTTCTCCTGCGCTAATTAACAATGCCCGAAACCTCGCAAAGGAAGTATTCAATTATACTGCTATGCCTAGTAATGAAGATGGGCTTATGAGCAGATTCAAAGACCTTTGCGAGCAGGAGTTGTATAAGAGTGAAACTAACATAAATAAGTTGCTGGCAGAATACGCACATGGAAGATATCCCGGAAAGGATGTATTGGAAAGGGGTAAGAAAATCTTTAAAGACATCTTGAAGATTAAGGATAGCAAGGATTTCTATGAAACGCTATATGAAATTAAGGAAGAATTGCTGGATTATGAAGAGGATTCTGCTGATGTAAAGAAATTCTTTAAGAATCAAAAGGAGCATTTTGATAAGGCAGTCCATCAGTTAAATATCTATGATAAAAACAGGTCTTATGTGCTTGATAAGGATACCATAAAGATAGTAGAAGCAATGGAGGCCATTGTTAAGTCAAAAGAGCCTTATTCACAAATACAGAAGCTGCCGAACCTCATTAATGAATTCAGAGAGAAGTTCGTTCAACTTTTAGAGGTTGAGTGTAAACCCGTAAGGATTGTTATTGAAAGTGATTATAACAAAGTGAAAACTGACCTTGAACTCTATGAGTTTGAGAGTGAACTTGGTCCTAGATTTAAAGAGAAGTTCGATGATTTGTTAATGCGACTTGACTCTGCCAATAATTTTTATGAAGCTATTGCAATGAAAGAAGAAAGCGACCGCCTAAAGATGAGGTGCTTTGAAGAGATTGAAAAGAAAAAACAGGAATTAAAGAAAAAAGAGCCGGCAGGTAGAGATGAGATCACCCTTGAAAGTGGAGGCGAACAGAGCGATTACAAGACAAGAAAAACTGTCACTGTAAGCATGGCTAACATACTACATGGAGCAAAGACAATAGAGTCGAAGCAGGATATAGATAAATTGCTTGAGGATATTAGAACAAAACTTGAAAAGGAACTCAAGGAAGATACTATTATCAAATTGGTATAGATAAGGGGGAGCATAAGTGAGGGAAAAGGGACTTGTGTTATTAAAGAGGATGTTAGGCCGGACAGCAGAGTTCCATTATGATCAATGGGAAAGCATAGAATCTGTGCTGAATCGAAAGAAAACTTTAGTTGTTCAAAGAACCGGTTGGGGTAAAAGTACAGTATATTTTATTGCAACTAAATTGCTGAGAGAACAAGGGTCAGGTCCTACCGTTCTCATTAGTCCGCTGCTCTCACTTATGAGGAACCAGATAGAAAATGCAGCTAAGATAGGTATTAGTGCGGAAACAATAAATAGTGACAATAATGATGATTGGGAAAGGGTTGAACAATGCCTTGTCGAGGGTAAGTGTGATATTTTACTGCTTTCACCTGAGAGGTTAGGAAATCAGGATTTTGTGACAAGAATTCTGCCAAACATAAAGGGCGGAATAGGAATGTTTGTCGTAGACGAGGCCCACTGCATATCGGATTGGGGACATGACTTTCGCCCTGATTACAGGAGAATTATAAGAATTATTAATACTCTTCCGCCTAATGTCCCTGTGCTTGCAACAACTGCTACTGCGAATCAAAGAGTTGTTGAAGATATACAGGAACAGTTGGGCAAAGACTTAGTGGTAATTAGAGGTCCTCTGACAAGGGAATCTCTTAGGCTGCAAACTATAAGGCTTAATGATCAAGCAGAAAGGCTTGCTTGGCTATATGAAAACATAACAAAGATTGAGGGATCAGGAATAATTTATTGTTTAACAACTTCAGATTGTAATAAGGTCGCAAAATGGCTTCGTAAAAAAGGTATTAATGCATTGGAGTATCACACAAGGCTCTCAGAAAATGAAGAGGAAAAGAGGGAACTTGAAGAAGAACGAGAACAGATGCTAATGCAGAATAAAGTGAAAGCCCTTGTATCCACGATAAAATTGGGAATGGGGTACGATAAACCTGATTTGGCATTTGTTATTCATTATCAGCGTCCGGGCTCATTAGTAGAGTATTATCAGCAGATTGGCAGAGCAGGAAGAAAATTAGATAATGCTTATGCTATTTTATTAAACGGTAGCGAAGATGATGAAATCCAAGAGTTCTTTATTAGTAAAGCATTCCCTACTCAGGAGGAGATGCAGAAGGTTGTTGCATTAATTGAGGATTCTGAAAATGGCCTCAAGGAAAATGATATCCTAAAAGGATTGAACATGTCTCAGGGACGATTGAGAAATTGCCTTAAGCTGTTAACAATTGATATGGTTATTTCTAAAGAGAATTCTATATACACGAGAACTCTAAATCCATGGAATCCTGATTTAGTCAGAAGTAGACGGGTAACAGAGCAAAGATATGCTGAACTTGAGAAAATTAAAGAATTTGTTGACCTTCAGAGTTGTTATATGAAGTTTATTTCTCAGCAATTAGATGATCCCTTCGCTGAAGATTGTGGAAAATGCAGTAATTGTGAAGGAAAAAAGTTTTTCAGTGAAAAAGTTAGTAGAGATAATGTCATAGAAGCAATTAGATTTCTTCAAGGTGAATTTTTGGAAATTCCTCCAAGGAAGATGTGGCCTGCAGGGATTATTGCTCCTACAGGTAAGAAAATCCCTGAATCAGAACAAAACAAAATCGGGAAAGTTTTATGTACATATGGGGATGCCGGTTGGGGCAAGTATGTAAGACAAGACAAATATGACAATAATCATTTTAGAGATGAGTTAGTAGACGCAAGTGTTGATTTAATAAGAAATCATTGGCACATGGAAAGCATGCCGGAGTGGGTAACTTCCATACCTTCTATAAGACGGCCGGAATTAGTAAGGAATTTCGCTCAAAGAGTAGCAAAAAAATTAGGATTGCCATATTTGGGCGTTGTAATAAAAATTAAGGATACACAGATGCAAAAGCTTATGCAAAATGGTTTTCAACAAAGCAAGAATGCATATGAAGGGTTTGGTGTAAGTGGTAACTGTCCGGAGGGTCCTGTTCTTTTAATTGATGATATGGTTGATTCGGGATGGACTTTTGCTGTATGTGGGGCATTACTTAAGAGGGCAGGTTCAGGCGATGTTTATCCTTTTGCCCTTACCTCAACATCAAAATTAGAAGGTGGAGAATAATGAATAGTTTAACAAAAGACAGTTTAGCAATTATATTGATATGCTCTAATATTGGTCTAAATATGAAAGATGAAGATGATCTAAAGCCATATACTACCAGTCAATGGAACAAACTTGTGGAAAAGCTTATGCAATCTTCTTTGAAGAGGCCAGAGGCTCTTTTTAGTACCGATGAGCAAGTTTGGACTAAGGAATTATATCTCAAAGAAAATGAAATAATTAGGCTTAAGAAACTATTAGCAAGGGCCGGGCAGTTAGGAGTAGAGATAGAGCAATTACAGAGCCAAGGTATTAATATCACTACACGGGCTGAAAGGACATACCCCAAAAGGCTAAAGGATGTATTGAAGAAAAATAGTCCTTCTTTGCTCTATTATTGCGGTAATTTAAGTCTATTAGACACAAAATCTATCGCAGTAGTAGGATCAAGAAATATTGATGAAGCCGGATTGAATTACACAAAAAAATTTGCTGCCCGTTGTGCAGCGGAAGGGCTGACTATTGTATCAGGAGGAGCGAAGGGCGTAGACACTATTGCCCAAGATACAGCACTGTCAGCAGGTGGAAATGTGATATCAGTTTTATCAGACAGCCTTTCAAAGAAGATTAAACAAAAAGAGGTTAGAGAGGCTATTACTAAAGGAAAGTTGTTACTTTTTTCAGCCGTAAGCCCAAAAGCAGGCTTTACAGTATATAGCGCGATGGATAGAAATAAGTATATTTATGGACTATCAGATTTTGCAGTTGTCATATCCTCTGATGACAATAAGGGTGGTACTTGGTCGGGAGCAACGGAAAATTTAAATAATAAGTGGGTTTCACTCTTTGTCAGACAGGAAAATGATATTCCCAAAGGTAATGAAAAACTATTGAATATGGGAGCGAAACCTTTAAGTAACGAAATATTAGATGATAAAAATATATGTTTATTTAATTGGCTAAATGACAATAAAAGTATCATGCAAGACAAGGAGGAATACACGCAACTAGGTTTGTTAGATATAAATTCGGATAACTACTTGATTTATAACCGAGAAGGCTCTGAAGACAAAATAGGCGAATATATTAGTGAAAGTAGTTTAGCAAATCAGAAATTAGATTTATACGAGATAGTGTGGCCATATCTTGAAAGGGCGTTGCATGAACCCAAAAGTGATACTGAATTAACTGAGCTTTTTAATGTTAAGCAAAATCAATTAATTGATTGGATAAATAGAGCGCTGAATGAGAAAAAGATTATTAAATTATCAGACTCAGAAAAGTATACCTTGGCAAATGTGCAATTGGGAGACTGGGGGTTAGTACATGAATAAGTCTGCAATAAAAAACTTTGCGATGAGAGCAAGGAATAAATTAATGGCAGCCGTTGAGCAGAAAGCCTTTGAGATAGGAGTTACAAGGAGTGGTATTAAAGATATAGAAACTTTTCAAGGTGGTTTTCGAGTTAATGATAAGGTTTTTAAAGCCTCTGAAGTAGAACAAAGAAAAAAACTGATTCAAAAAATTCGTGAAAAGGGATTTGACCAAGTAATTGAGAAAGTGGCACATACTTGGTTTAACCGTTTTATCGCACTCCGCTTCATGGAGGTAAATGAATACCTTCCTATAGGAGTGAAAATTCTTTCCTCCACTGATACTAAGAAAACTGAGCCGGATATCATAAGAGAGGCATTGAATATTGAATTAGACATTGATAAGAATGTAGTTTACCAGTATCAGGATAAGAACGATACAGAAGGACTTTTCAAGTACCTTCTTATTAAGCAGTGCAACGAGCTGTCAAAGATTATGCCGGTAATGTTCGAGGAGATAGAGGACTATACAGAACTTTTGCTTCCTGACCATTTACTTACAGAAGGCTCTGTGATAAGAGATTTGGTTGAAAGCATTGAAGAAGAGGATTTCAAAGAGCAAGTAGAGATTATTGGTTGGCTCTATCAGTATTATATTTCTGAAAAAAAGGATGAAGTATTTGAAAGCTTAAAAAAGAATGTAAAGATTTCAAAAGAGAATATACCGGTGGCTACTCAACTTTTTACTCCAGGTTGGATAGTAAAATACATGGTAGAAAACTCCTTAGGGAGGCTTTGGCTGGAGTCGCATCCAAATGAAGAATTAAAGGAGGAATGGAAGTATTACCTTGAAGAAGCAGAGCAGGAGCCGGATGTACAAAAACAGTTAGAGGAAATTAGAAATAAGGATATTAATCCGGAAGAAATAAAGGTACTTGATCCTGCTATGGGCAGCGGCCATATATTAGTATATGCTTTCGATGTACTTTATGAAATATATAAGTCAGCCGGATACCCTGAAAGGGATATTCCTAAACTCATACTTGAAAAGAATTTGTATGGTCTTGATATTGATGACAGAGCAGGACAATTGGCTTATTTTGCATTAATTATGAAGGCTAGGAGTAAAAACAGAAGAATATTCAGGGAAAAAATTGAACTGAATCTTTGTTCTATTCAGGAGAGTAATGGATTTCCAAAAGAAGCCATTGACCTATTAGTTAGTAGAAAAGATACAGAGTTAGAAAAGGTAGTTCATAGACAGAATGTGGAGTACCTTATAGAAGTTTTTAAAGATGCTAAGGAGTATGGTTCAATACTTAATGTTAATAATATTGACTTTGAGGTTATTGAAAAAAGAATTGAAGAAATAAAAAATCGAGAGCCAATAGATTTATTTGAATTTCAAAATAGAGAAATTATATTAGAAAAATTCCCATTATTAATTAAACAAGCAAAAATTATGAGTCAAAAATATGAGATAGTGTGTACAAATCCGCCTTATATGGGGCGAAAAGGTATGAATGATAAATTAATAGGCTATTTAGACAATGAATATAATAAGTCTAAAAGTGATCTATTCTCTGTATTCATTGAAAAATCGATTAAGATGAATACAGTGAATGGATTCGTTTCTTTGATAACGATGCATTCTTGGATGTTTATAAAGTCATTTGAGGAATTTAGACAAGAGTTGTTGGACAATAATGTTATATATTCAGTTGTACATTTAGGTATGGAGGCATTTGAGAATATAATTGGAAAAGTTGTTCAGACTGCAGCATTTGTATTGAGAAAGAGTAGAATAGAAGATTATAAATCATACAATGTAAGACTAGTAGACTTTTATGATTCTCGGAGATATGAGAAGGAAGAACAATTTTTCAATCCCAATAATCGCTATTTTTCTGTGAAGCAAAGTGATTATAAAAAAATAACTGGTTCACCTTTAGCATATTGGGCAAGTGAAAATATTTTTAAATTATTTGAAAATAAACCAATTAGTGCTTTTGCAGAAACTAAAAAAGGTATGTTTACAGGAAATAATGATCTATTTTTAAAATATTGGTATGAAGTAAGTCAGGATAAATTCAATATGAATTATAAGTTCTATAACAAAGGTGGAGGATATAGAAAGTGGTATGGGAACATAGAAAATGTAATATTTTGGGCAAATGGAGGTCACAAAGTTAAGAACTATAATGGTTCTGGGAATATAAATGAAAAGTATTTTTATAAGGAATGTATAACTTGGGGGTTAATTTGCACAGAAAATTTCAGCGCAAGATATTTGCCAAGGGGATTTGTTATAGGCGATGCGGGACCAATTTGTATACCGCCGAAAGAAATAGAAGTATATTTAGGATATTTGAATAGTAACTTAACTAAATTTTGTTTGAGTTTATTAAATCCGACACTAAATTTTAGCTCTGGAGTAATTGCTAACCTTCCAATGCCTTATATCAAATATGACAAAAAACAACAAATAATTGATCTAGTAATACAAAATGTGAATATATCCAAGAGAGATTGGGATGATTTTGAAACTTCTATAGATTATAAAAAACATCCATTAGTTTTTTATAACCAACAAAACATAAACAAATTAAGTGATTCTTTTATTAATTGGACAAATTTTACTGAGCGACAATTTAAAAAGTTAAAGCAAAATGAAGAAATGTTAAATATAATAATAAATCAAATTAGTGGTGTAAGTAATGATATTGACTTTAAGGTTGATGATTATGACATAACCATTAATAAAGCAGATAGAAGTAGGGATATTAGGTCTTTTATATCTTATGCAGTAGGATGTATGTTTGGACGTTATTCCTTAGACGAGGATGGTCTTTTATTTGCAGGTGGGCAATTTAATCTTAGTATATATAAAACATTCATTCCTGTTGAAAATAACATACTCCCTATTGCTGACGATGTATACTTTGAAGAAGACATTGTGAGCCGATTAATAGACTTTGTAAAGATAACTTTTGGTGAAGATACACTAGAGGAAAACCTCGGCTATATCGCAGAGACGCTTAATAAGAAAGCAAGTGAAACATCACGACAAGCCATTAGAAGATATTTCTTGAATGACTTCTATAAAGACCATGTTCAGACATACAAGAAGCGACCAATATATTGGCTCTTTGATTCAGGTAAGCAGAATGGCTTCAAAGCATTAATCTACATGCACCGTTATGATCCTTATACAGTGGCCAGAATAAGAACTGACTATCTGCACAAACTGCAGAAGAAATATGATGCTGAAATCAATAGGCTTGACATTGTGCTTGAGTCCAATGTATCACAAGCGGAAAAGACTAAGGCAAGGAAGAAAAAAGAAGACCTTATCAAAAAAATGCAGGAGTGTACAGTTTATGATCAAGCCATCGCTCATGTAGCAAATCAGAAAATAGAAATCGACTTGGATGATGGTGTGGCAGTAAACTATGCTAAGTTTCAAGGTGTTGAAATACCGCAGGGCGAAGGGAAAAAACCTTTAAAAGCAGATTTGTTGGCAAAGATATAAATTGTGTTAGAGAAGGTGGATTATGAATCTTGATGAGATAAAAAAAGTATTAAGCAGTATGTTAAATAAAGAGCCTTCTGACGGGAAGAAACGAAATATCATTTTCTGGTATGATGAAGATGGCGAATTTGTAGAGGAAATCAATGAACTCTCTTTTGAGAATGCTGAGATAATCAAACTGACTGAGGGAAACAGTTTTGCAATAAAGTATAGATTGGAGAAACAAGAGCCAAATTCTAACTTCCTAATCTATTCTCCAAAGGCAAAGCCTATGCCCCGGGATAATTGGCTGCTGGATATACAAAAATACAGCAGCGAGTTCTCCACGGATAAGACATCAGTAATAATGAGGGATTTAGGTGTTAAGGATGTTGCTCTTAGGGGTGTTTTCAAGAAGTATTCTAAGTTCTTTGATAATAAGGAGAGGTATAGGAGGTTCGCATCATACAACATTCAGGACTATACAGAAAAGAAGGTAGATATAGCGGTTTTATCTGCTTTATGCAAATTACCTGTTCCCGATTTTGAAATGGTGGTTAAGGCCATTCTTATTGAAGAACTGAATGATAACAATAAATTGTATGCTTCTATAAACAGTTTTGGAGACTTAGATACTTTCTGGAACCTTGCTGAAAAGGTTTATGGATACAGTTTTGCTGAAAAGTCTCTTGAGAAGTTAATGATTATGTTCATGGTGACCCATCTGAGTTATAACTTTGAGGAGAAAATGCCAAAAACTTGGGAAGGGTATATTTCTCTGCGAAAATCAGATGTGATCATATTAATGGATCACTTCATGAATCACGGGGCCGAGAGCAAATACTTTGATAGTCTCTCTGATATTGCAGCCGGTAAACTGAACTTAACGGAATATATAAGCAAATGGGACACAGAGGTTTTTATTCACTGTGATACGTTTAAGGCATTTGATATGGCTATTATTGAAAGAATTAAAGAAAGCCTTTTATCAGGGATTGGTGAGTTCGAAAAGTATAGAAAGATAATAAATACCAGAAGGACAAGCCATTGGTATAAGCAATTAAGCGAAGAATACAGTTGCCTTTATTATGCCATGGAAATGTTCCGTATGGAGAAGGAATTGGACAAATCTTTTAGAGGCAAAGGTACTCTTGGCCTTATTGAATCATACATAAAGGAATACTATCTTTTAGATACTTTTTATAGAAAGTTTTATTATGCATTCGATAAACTTGAGGTTCAGGAATCATTCAGCACATTGGCTGAGAAGGTTGAGAACACATACACAAATTGGTATATGAACGAATTATCAATTAAATGGTCGGAAGCGATTGAGGAATTAAAAGGAGATTGGCTCATTCCGGGATTGGTACAGCAGCAGGATTATTACAAAAGCTACATACAACCCCATATTGAAGATGACGAAAGAGTGTTTGTAATTATATCTGATGCCTTAAGATATGAAGCGGCAAAGGAGTTTAGTAATACTCTTAATACCGAAAGAAAGGGATCTACTGAAATCTTTTATATGCAGGGCTCTGTTCCATCCTACACCAAACTGGGCATGGCATCTCTGTTACCCCATAAGTCTATAGAGATAACAGACAAAGGAGATGTTTTAGTAGATGGCATTAGCACTCAAGGCACTGAAAATAGACAAAGTGTGCTTCTTAACTATTGCATCGATTCAGTTGCAGTGTCTTTTAATGATTTAAAAGATATGAAACGCCCTGAATATAAAGAAACCTTTGAAGGTAAGAAGTTAATATATATTTATCATAACTCTATAGATGCAAGAGGTGACAATGCCGCAACAGAAAGAGAAGTATTTGATGCTGTTGAAAAGGCTTTTGAGGACCTTAGAATACTCATAAAGAATCTTATCAATAATCTGAGTGCAACCAATATATACATTACCGCTGACCACGGCTTTATTTACCGCAGGACTCCCCTTGCGGAAAGTGATAAGACTCCAAGAGAAATGATTGATTCTATTGAAGCAAAGAGAAGGTTTATTCTGACAGACAGTGATAAAGAGATTGAAGGTACATTAACCTTTTCGATGAACTACCTTGTGGGAAAAGATACTAACTTAAAGGTTATTGTGCCAAGAGGTACAAATTGCTTTAAAGTTCAGGGGATGGGTTCTAACTATGTTCACGGTGGTACAGCACTGCAGGAGATTATTATACCTGTAATTAAGTTTAAGAATGACAGAAGTAAATCAGACCAGCTTGAGGTGAAAAAGGTAGATGTCAAACTTACCAATATATCAAGGAAAATTACTAATATCATAACTTACCTTGAGTTCTTCCAGACAGAAAAAGTTGAGGATAAAAGAGTTGCAAGAAGACTGAAACTCTACTTTGCAGATGAGCAGGGTAATAGAATCTCAAATGAAAATATTATCATTGCTGACAGCCGCTCATTAAAGCCTGAGGAAAGGTCATACCGTGAGAAGTTTACATTAAAAAATATGACTTATGATAAGGCTATAAAGTATTATTTAATACTTGAAGATGAGGAAGAAACCGTTGAGAAGATTTATGAAAGAATACCTTTTAACATAGATTTGGCTTTTGTAAATGATTTTGGGTTTTAGATGATTATGTATAGGCGGGTGAGCTTATGGAACAAGAAAAAATGAATGTACCAGAAGAAGGTTTAAATGAAAAACTGAATAAATACTTTGCCGGGAAAGTTGTACGCAAGGACCTGACTAAAAAGATTAAAGAAGGTGCGAATGTGCCTGTTTATGTCCTCGAATATCTTCTGGGAATGTATTGTGCAACAAATGATGAAGATAGCATTAACGAGGGTGTAGAGCGGGTAAAGAAGATACTTTCTGAAAACTTTGTAAGACCGGATGAAGCAGAGAAGATAAAATCCAAGATAAGAGAAGTCGGGCAGTACACTGTCATAGATAAATTGAGCGTTAAGCTGAATGAAAAGAAGGATATCTATGAAGCGGAGTTCTCAAATCTAGGTATTAAGGGTGTAAATATAGCGCCACACTATGTAAAAGAGTATGAGAAATTATTGGCGGGCGGAATATGGTGTATTTTGAAGATGAGCTACTTCTATGATGAAGAAGTGAGGGATATTAGTCCTTTTAACATTGACAGCATTACACCTATTCAAATGCCTAATATGGATATGGAGGAGATTTTCGCAGGAAGAAGATTCTTTTCTAAAGAAGAATGGATAGATGTACTGTTGAGGTCGGTAGGGATGGAGCCAACCCAATTTGATTACAAAGTT
>DAOLPD010000033.1:0-21535 GCA_035417425.1 Bacillota bacterium | reverse complement strand
GGAGCCAGCCTCTCAGTATCTACGGTAGCAGGGGTAGCATTACTGTTCTTCTGCATATGGATAGGTTATCAGTTCCCGGTACTGAAATTATCAAAACTCGCATGGGATGTAATACTTATTATATACATTTTTGCGGCATCCACACTACCGGTTTGGCTGCTGCTGCAGCCCAGAGACTACCTGTGCTCCTTCCTGCTCTATGCAATGCTCGCCGGAGCAGTAATCGGAGTACTTTTAGTAAGACCTTCCCTGGTAATCCCGGCTTCAGTCGGCTTTACTGTTGGTGAAGGTGTGAAGGCCCAGTATCTTTTCCCGATGCTGTTTGTTACTGTTGCTTGCGGAGCTGTTTCCGGTTTCCATTCATTAGTTGCTTCCGGCACAAGCTCAAAGCAGGTAGACAATGAAAAAGATACACAGCTGATAGGCTATGGCGGAATGCTTATTGAAGGTGTAGTTGCAATAATTGCACTTATTGCAGTAAGCTATGTTGCAGGAGCACAGGGTACTCCGGCTCAGATCTTCGCTGCCGGTGTTGCAGACTTCATGAGCAGTTTCGGTATTCCTGTCTCCGTCGGTACTGTATTTGTAACACTTGCATTCTCCGCATTTGCTCTGACAAGTCTTGATACCGCAACAAGATTAGGACGTTATATGTTCCAGGAAATGACTGCAAAAGCGGATGGAACAAAAACTGCCCTGAACAATATGTATACAGCAACTGCTGTAACTGTAGGCCTGTCTGCATTATTGCTGTCCTACGGTTATACGAAGATATGGCCGATATTCGGTTCTGCAAACCAGCTGCTTGCCGGGCTTGCACTCCTTGCAGTATCAGCTTGGCTGGCTAAGTCAGGGAGAAAGAATACTATGACAGTAGTTCCAATGGTGTTCATGTTCTGTGTAACTCTTACAGCTCTTGTACTGGTAGCAAAAAACAACTTTGCAGGCGGCAATATGATAATCGGTACATTGGCTACGATTCTTTTCATACTTGCAATAGTGTTGATCATCACTACAGTAAAGACATTCTCCGGAGATAAGTCCAAGAACCAGAACGTAGATGCATAATATGCTGCTTTGAACCTTTCTCTTTATAATAAAATAGTTCAGGGGCAATAGCCCCTGAATTATTTTATATCAGCATACCATAATGATAAGGGGTAAATAAAATATGAATTATGATGAAGTGTTAAAAAATGCCAAAGTAAATTTAAACGGAGCATGCAGAGTCTGCTCTGTATGCAACGGAAAAGCATGTACCGGAGAAGTACCCGGAATGGGAGGAAAGGGAACCGGTGAAGCCTTTACAGCAAATGTCGATGCTTTAAAGAAATATAAGCTTAATATGAGAGTCCTGCATAACTGCAAAAATCCAGACACTTCCATTAAGCTTTTTGGGAAAAAGATGAGTATACCTGTTTTTGCGGCACCTGTTGCAGGAACGAATCTCAATATGGGAGGAAAGTTCCGGGAACAGGAATATATATCATGGATAATAAAAGGCTGTATTGAAGCCGGAATCTATCCAATGTTTGGAGATGCAGCAATTGACTCGCTTTTGACAACTAATCTTGAAGAGCTTAAAAACTCAGGCGGAGAAGGAATAGCAATCATAAAACCCTGGGAAAATGATAAAGTCATTGAAAAAATCCGTATGGCTGAGGAAGCAGGTGTTTATGCAGTCGGAATGGACATTGATGCAGCGGGTTTAATAACTTTATCGCTGCTTGGCAAGCCGGTTGGGCCAAAATCTGTTGGAGATATAAAGGAAATCGTGCAAAGTACAAAACTGCCCTTCATATTAAAGGGAATTATGACTCCGGATGAGGCTGAGCTTGCCGTTGAATCAGGAGTGGCTGCAATAGTGGTATCCAACCATGGAGGAAGAGTACTTGATCAAACTCCCGGAACAGCAGATGTATTACCTAAAATTGCAGAAAAAGTAAAAGGCAAAATTTCTATATTGGCAGATGGCGGTGTGCGAAACGGAGTAGATGTTCTTAAGATGCTTGCCCTTGGAGCTGATGCTGTTTTAATTGGAAGGCCTTTTGTTCCGGCTTCCTTTGGAGGTCAGGCAGAAGGGGTAAAAGCCTATATTGACAGCGTTGCAGCTGACTTAAAATCTGCGATGATACTGACTGGCTGCAATTCTGTTGCAGAGGTCAGCAGCAGGATACTATTCTGAAAAATAAGCTGATAAGATAATAAATCTTATCAGCTTATCATATGCTTTCCTGAACATTTTCTTTTTTCTGTTCCAGAATAGACACTGCAAATACAACTAAGAATACTCCAATTATTTTATAAATTGTAATCGGCTCACCAAACAGAATGATACCGATAACAGTTGCCACAACAGGCTCTATAGTCGCAATTATTGATGCCTTGCTTGTCTCTAAACAGGAAAGACCTTTTGTGTACAGAAGGAACGGCAAGACCGTAGCTGCCAGGCCTAACAGAATTGCATTGCAAAAGGCACCGGTGTTACTCAATAAGCAAAATAGCCCTTTTATGTCACTTATGGGTATTAAACCAACGCTGGCGAATACAAAGGTATAGAAAGTAACAGTTATGGGGTCATATTTCCTCAAAGCATATCTTCCGAATACACTGTACAGTGCGTAGCCAAACCCTGAACCCATGCCTGCCAATATGCCCAATGGCGAGATATCCTGTTTCCCTTTTATTACACCAGTAACAAATACACAACCGATAAAAGTGAGGATCAGGGCGGCAACCTTTCTTCCTGTCAGCTTTTCCTTAAACAATATTATGGAAAAAACCATAACAATAGCAGGTGCAGTGTATAACAATATTGCAGCAGTAGATAAAGTGGTTTTATTAATTGCAATAAAATAGCACCAGTTAAAAAACACAAAGCTTAAAATACCGGTACCAAAAAAATATTTCCAGTCATGAATATCAATATTAAGATGCTTTTTATCCTTTAAAAGGATAAAAATAAATATAGCAAGGGCAGCAAAAATAGCTCTGATTGAAACTATATGCAGCACACTGGCCCCATATTGGCTTAATTGCTTGCTGTATATTCCTATCGTACCCCACAGCACTGCCGCAGAGATAACAAAAACATATGCCACTCTCTTCATGGTTGATTCCTTTCTGTTAGCCTGCTTAAAGGTATCTTAACTGAATTATACCTTATTTCATTATATCTCAACAAAAGATTTTTTCGTTCTGTTCTTGCAGGCAAAAAAATCCACCAGCTTTCTTGG
This sequence comes from Bacillota bacterium, assembly GCA_035417425.1. Classification (GTDB taxonomy): domain Bacteria; phylum Bacillota; class Clostridia; order Lutisporales; family Lutisporaceae; genus BRH-c25. Next base: position 18,299 of record DAOLPD010000033.1, on the reverse strand, counting down.
GCCTTCAAGTACCTCCCTGCCTATGAACAATGTACCGTCACCCTTAGCTTTTATACTCCACTTCACAAGAATGATATAACCATCTGCAATTTCAATTCCAGTAATACAGCGAGGATGTACGCAGCTTCCGTCATTGAAATACGGAGGCTCATTTACTTCAGGAAACATCGGCCTATGGGTGTGACCGGCTATAAGCACATGCCCTTCCTTTATTACCCATTCAGTAAGCTTCTTTTCTGCCGCCTCCTTCTTTTTATAATTTTTTGCGGCTCTTGTAGGGTCATTTACTCCAAGGGTATTAAGGGGTCTCCACAAATACCTGACTAAAAACCTGGCTAACTTCCACAACCTGTCATTCAAACAATCCGCTTGATGCCCGTGAATCAGGAAAATCTTGTCTCCTGTAGGCCTATAATTCAGAATCAGCCCTTCATGGAATTTTATGTTTATAAATAATGGGATATATCTTCTCACCGGTTCATCAAAATATTGATGCATATTAATCCTGACAAACCTCTTGTATTTCTTTACCATATCATGATTCCCATAAATCATATGGAGCCTGCCCTCATTGTAGAATTTGGACAGCAGCCAGAAAACATTACTGTGAACCTGCTTGATATCAAAGAAATTCCTGTTTTCCCAAAGCTCGTCGCCGTCACCTATCTCTATATAAGTAAAATCATTTTTATAGTAATGAGTTAAGGCAGTATAATATAAATTCTGGTTCCTGGAAAAGTCATCTGCCCAGCTTCCGTCTCCCCTATGGCAATCACTCATTAAAATAATTTTGGAGGAGTCATCAAAAGTAATTTGCTCCGACACTTCAAAAACCTGGGATATGCGCCTTAATACATCCACTCGGCCTCACCTCGTCAAGTCATCAATCTCCTTTACAATATATTCACTTGACTTATGAATTGAAGCTTAAGTATTCTTTGATTTTTTCAAATACCTCGAATAGTTGTTTAGTCTTACCGATGCCATTTAGAATTGTATCATAGATTTCAGGCGCCTGCTTTCGGATTGCGTTCATTTTATCAGGAAAATTATCATATTGTGCTGTTATCTCCTGATATTTTTTGCATAGCAGTTCATTTTTCCTCTGTATAAGCCAATCTGTCCCGGCTATCCGTGTAATGGGCTGAAGTGTACGGGGCTCCTTAAATATCAGTCCGACTATATTTTTATCAACAAAGATTTCATCTTCCGAATACCCGGCGTCCTTTAATCCTTGTATAAATGCGTTACGCATTGCTATATTCTTCAAGGCAATGGTCAGATACATCGTTAGCTCTGAGGGCTCTGAAAACTCACCCAGTTTAAAGCCGGTAAGCCACCAGTGCTTATCATTCCTTGTAAAGAGCACTTTACCATTCTTTGCTAGAGAATAGGACATATACAATCGGTCAGCGTTGCTTGCACAAGTATAGAAAGTACCGTTGAAAAGGCCTGGGATATCTAGATCAGGGCCCTCTGAAGTATATACCCCTATTTCACCTCCGGTAGTCATCCCATATTGGCCTTTCCAGAATTCAATCATCCACCTTTTGCCCTCATACTCAAAATAAATCGGCTCACAATCAATAATCATATTTAATGGTGCCGCCGCTTCGTCATACAAGCGGCAATACCCCATTTCCCTCTGCCACGGATCCAAATCGGAATAAAATATATCCTGTTCAGTATCATAGGAATAGCCTGCGGATTCTATGATTTCATATAATTCATCATCCGCTCTCTTTCTTGTACCGATGCCGGTGAGCCATCGAATAATAGGTCGGTAAAAAATTACTGCAATTACCAGAATCGAAACCAAAATGATAGGAATCCAAATATACGGATATATATCTTCTATAGGTAATATCATAAAAAATCCACTCCAAATATTTTTCTACTGCATAATATTCTTTGTGGATAATTATGGTGACAAGCATACGAGGGCTCTAGCTTTCCAATATCTTCATAAACTCCTCACCTGTTATTGTTTCTTTTTCAATCAGGTATGCGGATAATAAGTGAAGCTTCTCCATATTTTCCTTTAAAATGTTTATCGCTTTCTCGTGAGCGCTCTTAATGATTGCCAATACCTCTTCATCGATTTTGGCTGCTGTTTCCGAAGAGCATGTCATGGAAGGATCCCCTCCCAGATATACATTGGATATTGTCTCCAGTCCCATCATATCAAAAGTTTTGCTCATACCCAACCGGGTGACCATCGCTCTTGCAATTTTAGTGGCTTGCTCAATATCATTGGCCGCTCCGGAGGTATATGTCCCGAAAACCAGTTCCTCCGCAGCACGTCCGCCGGTATAGGTTGCAATTTTATTAAGAGCTTCTTCCTTGGTCATAAGCACGTTTTCATTTTCGGCTACCTGCATTGTATAACCAAGGGCCCCCGAAGTACGGGGTATTATTGTAATTTTGTGTACCGGTGCGGAATCAGCCTGTTTTGCTGCAACAATGGCATGTCCTATTTCGTGATAGGCAATAATCTGCTTTTCCTTCGGAGATATAACCGCACCTTTTTTTTGATATCCTGCAATTACGACTTCTACGGCTTCTTCCAGATCAACCTGCTCTACATATTTGCGGCCACACTTTACGGCTCTTAATGCCGCCTCATTTATTATGTTGGCAAGCTCTGCACCGGATGCACCCGGAGTTGCCCTTGCTATTTCATTAAAATTAATATCATTTCCCAACTTGATTTTTTTTGCATGGATCTTCAAGATTGCCTCTCTTCCTGCAAGATCCGGCAGTTCCACCGGAACGCGGCGGTCAAACCTTCCGGGGCGCAGCAGAGCTTTGTCAAGGGAATCCGGCCTGTTGGTTGCCGCAAGTATCACCACTCCCTTTTCGCTGCTGAATCCATCCATCTCAGCCAACAGCTGATTCAATGTCTGTTCCCTCTCATCATTGCTTGCGATGCCTCCGCTGTCACGTTTCTTACCGATCGTATCAATTTCATCAATAAATACAATACAAGGGGCCTTTTCCTGGGCTTGCTTGAAAAGGTCACGCACCCTCGCCGCACCCATGCCTACAAACATCTCAACAAATTCGGAACCCGAAATTGAGAAAAACGGTACCTTTGATTCTCCCGCAATGGCCTTTGCGAGAAGTGTCTTACCGGTGCCGGGAGGGCCTACGAGCAAAGCACCCTTTGGCATTATAGCACCGATTTCCTTATACTTTGCCGGATTATGCAGGAAATCCACTATTTCCGACAAAGCTTCCTTTGCCTCATCCTGACCTGCTACATCATCAAAGGTTTTGCCTGTCTGCGCTTCAACATATATCTTGGCATTGCTCTTTCCAAAAGTCATAGCGTTGCTGCCCATTCTTTTCTGCATGCTGTTTGTAAGCAGCTGTCCCATTCCAATAAAGAAAATCAGAGGAAGGACCCAGGACATAATAAAGTTCATCAGAGGAGAATTTTCCCTTGGGATGACCTTTGAGAAATCTTCAATATCAGCGGCAAGAAGCCGGTTTACAAGCTCCGGGTCATCTACTTTCCCGGTAACATATATATTCTCTTTCCCGGCTTCATCAATTGCTGTAAATGCAATTTGATTATCCTGAATCTCTACACTTTTTACTTTTCCATTGTCAAGCTGAGTCAAAAATGTTCCGTAATCCACCTGGGTAATCTGCTGTTTCACAACAGCCGGAAAAATATATGCATTCAGCAGCATCACTATTATCAATGTAACAATGTAAAAATAAATAATCGGCTTCCTGGGGTTATTATGTTCTTTCATGCTTGTCCTCTCCTTAACATTAGTTAAATTCATCCTCATTCATTGTTTATTATTCTTGTCAGCAATTCATTTAATTTTTGCATACCTTGGATAATATCTTCAAAAGTCTCTTCAGACTCATGCTTCAAACACTTTGAAATCCTTTCGTCAAACAATTCTTCAAGTTCCAAAACAGTCTCTTTCCCCAGCCTTGTAAGAACTACACGTACAACTCTTTCATCATTCCGGTTTCTGATGCGTTCAATGAAGCCTTGTCCCTCCAGTTTTTTACACATTGCAGAAATATTAGTGCCGGCAGCACATATACTGTCTGCCAGGCTTCCTATTGTATGGGAATCGCAGCGATGCAGTTCCATAAGAATTCTTGTCTGCATCATAGTCAGCCCTCTGCTCCCAATGGCAGGGCTAAAGGCGCAATTCAAGCTTTCATTGATCTTCCTTGTGTAATCGAAAACAATGTTTTTGAACTCAGTTACTTCCATAGTATTCCTCCATATATAATATTATTTATGATTTATAATATATATGTTATATATATAATATTATATATAACTATAATTGTCAAATAAAAAGAGCCCGAAGCCCCAACCGTCATTGGCCGCGCTTTGGACCCTTTTGTTAATATATGAACGACTTATTTTTCATCTTACAAAGTCTCATAATAGTATCCTTTCCGGTAATCAGTGCCACAGGCAATCCTCCGGGGGGCTGCAGCCACTGTCCGCTTAAAAATATGTTTTCCAAACCTTTTATTCGGCCCGTATGGACCATCATCTTTCCTTTAATGGTGGGCAGGAACGGCATAAATGCACCCCGGTATGCATTGCAGTACCGTTCAAATGTTTTCGGCGTTGCCACATCCAGTAATTTTAGTTTTCCGCTCATATGAGGGAACCGTTTTTCAATCCCGGCAATAACTTCTTTGCCTATTCTTGTTTTTTCCCGGCTGTAGGCCGAAGGATCTTCAGAAAGGGCATTCCATGCATCATAATCAGCATGGAACTGGTTGATGCTGCAGGTAATTAAGGTATGACCTGCCGGGGCGAAGTCCGGCTCATAGCCGTAATGAGTTATCGTCAAATAATTTATAGGTTTTCCATTGATATTAATAGGAGCAGTCGGAAATCTCAGCGTACGCGGAATTTCGTCCATCCTGCCCTCATAACCTATTGCTATACGAATTTCCGAAGCTAACGGATAATCTTCAGGATTATTGAACCGCTTCTGAAATTCGGGATCAGAATACCTTCCTTTCAGCAGCTTCTCGAATAGCACGTGTGCGTCACAAGCAGCAATATAATAATCAGCTTCAAAGGCTTTGCCGCTGCCGGAAATGACACGGAGGACTTTATTTCCTTCAATGCTCAATTCAACTGCCTCACAGGGAGCTTCTATATCGCCGCCCAGGGATAAATAACGTTTAACCATGCGTTGGGCGAATTTTTTTGAGCCCCCATATGGTATTGATGCCTGACCTTTAGAAAAGGCGGCCAGTGCAAAAAAAACTGTTGAAGCGCTGTAGCCTTCCGGAAGGAAAGATGTCAGGGCTTCCCGAAGTGCCGGGTGCTTAAAGGTTCTGGCATACTCCGCCAAACTGATTTTTCCGTACTTTTGCATGACCTTGCCCGCGTCTTTCATAGAAAGCATTAGTTTAATTTTTTCCATAAGCCCCATCATGTCCTCAGGTTTTCCCACCGGTGTTTCAAAAGATTGCAGCTGCTTTACGGTACTGCAAAAATTATTGATAGCAGCTTCGTCTTGGGGTGATAATTCAAGCCAGCTGGATTTCAACCAGTCAAGATCGCGGTACAGGTTCACTCTTATGCCGTCGTATTCAAAAGCCAGGAAGCTTTCCGGGTGGTAGATTTCAACCCCGTCCAAGGCCCCTACGGCGTTCCAGAGATCATGGATAGGAGTTCCCTCTTTTGTCCCCACCAGCCAGTGAATACATCCGTCGATGTGATACCCCTGACGGTCCCAACCGGTGCATTCACCGCCTAAAACATTGTGCTTTTCCAGAATCACACTCTCAAAACCGTTTTTTTGCGCGAATATGCCGGCACTCAACCCTGCAATGCCTCCGCCGATAATAACTATCTTATCCAAAGTTTTTTCCACCTTTCAATTAATTCTCAATATTATTATGCAAAAAACATATATTATATAACGTTTGTTATATAATATATGTTATATCAAAAAGTAAATTAATGCAAGAGGCTTTTTAAAAAAATATCGCTCTACTTCCGACAATAAGAAAAAATGCCTGAAGGTGCGATATTGAAGAATTTTGATACCTTTATGAGACAAGAGAAACGTCCCCGTGTCCCACTTTACAATAAAAAGGGCATGAAAGACTGTGCTTTCATGCCCTTTTGTCCTGCTTAATACTTATTTCAGGTTTTCGAATGATGCAACCGCAATCTTAATAGCCGCCTCCCTGGTTGCCTGGCCGTATGTTAGGGCTGCATTTGCAGGTATATTGGCACGGTTGGGAGCAAACATATTGTTGCCTACACCGTTTATGATATTATTCTTAGCCATGAAATAGACAGAGGGTTTTGCGTAGGCAGAGATGCTCGCATCATCCGCAAAAACTGCAATTCCGCTGTAATCCAATGTTTTTGCCGTGTAGCTGCTGTCCTTGGCAAGTGTCCAGCCCTCCCAATAGGTGGCTTTATATGCACGGGTCAGCATTACCGCAGCCTGCTCCCGGGTAATCAGTGCATCAGGGGAGAACTTGTCCGCAGAAGTACCGTTAGTAATACCTATATTCACAGCCTTCAATATTTCAGGATCAGAAGTATCTGTAAAGGGATTGCTGCCTGCAACGGCTTTCTTTCCGCTCATGCCTTCATAAAGCTTCACGGATAATGCGGCAAATTCATGCCTGTTTATTGGCTGTGTCATATCGGCGCCTATCAGCACATCCGGTATCAGATCATAATCTTCAGCCTTTTTCAGCCATTCCTCAGCCCATGCAGAAGAATCGCTCCAGGAGGGGACATTGTATTTTAAGGTCTCACTCCAAGGTGTTTGGAAATTAGCTGCCTTACTGCCTGTATAGCTCAGCCTGAAGCGATACTCCAGGGAGGATTTATTGGCCAGTATATCGTCATCTATAAATATCTTGCGCTCACCGTAGTCATAGGGGAACTCATTGTTTGTGATCCTGCTGTTGGTCCACTCTCCGCCGTTTACTCTGCGCTGTACATCAAAATTCATTTCGGCACCTTCACCTTGTACTTTAAGGGCAAGGGCAGCTTTTTTTATGCTTTCGGGAAATTCCAGGTAGAAGCTGAGATAAGGCTTCCCCTTATCATCATTCTTTACCTGCTCTCTGCTTACAACCGGGGCATCAAGCTTGGAAAAATCATAGGTTTGATAAATGCTTTTTCCGTTATATACATCATTTATCAATGCAACCTCCGACCAGCCGGAAGTATAATATTTGTATTCTTTTCCGTCAAAGCCCTTGTCAAAATCACGAAGCTCCACAATAAATCGGGTGCGCAAATACAGCTTATGATTAGCAAAATCAAACTGGTTTCCGTTTCCGGAGTCCTTATAAACATATCCTCCCAGTGCGCTGCAATGGTTATCATATGTCAGCCAGAAAATTTCCCCTTTGTTTACGATTTTATTGGTTGAGCGGGTGCAGGTGACTGCAGGGCTGGTGCTGCTGTCCCAGTCGCCGGTGTAGTGCCAATTGCTGGTGGAATCAAGAGACCAGTCAGTCTGCTGAAATATTTTATATTCGTCATAGCCGTAAATATCCTTAAAATCATCATAGTCCAGGGAGATAATCTTCAGAAGCTCCTCGGGCATAATGTAATAAGCTGCGATTCTCATATGGCCGCTGGCTTTCTCCAAAAAATAAGCTATCTTCTCGGGCTTGCTGATTCCCTTTTCTATGGGAAGCTCCTCTGCTGCCATGACTTGCATCGGTATAAATGTACATATTAATACTACTGTAAGTATCAGGGACATAATACGTTTTTTCATTTTACTGACCTCCTTGTAAATAAAATTTATTATGATTGATATTATCTTTTCATTACTTCCAATAAAGCCATATAACTGTAGGTAGTTGACATATCCTTCATAACCGTAAGCATAAAATTAGAATACTTGTCCGAACGCCCCGAATACATTACCCCGTCAGGAATATCCAATTTTTCGACCTCCGGCTTTTCTATTATATATTCTTTATAAAACTCCAGTATATCCTCAAGAGAAGCGTTGGTTCCGACCATAACCCTGACATTCCTCTTGTCTTCACTCTCGTAGGTATTGATGACTACACTATTCGGAAGTATCGGGAATTCGTCTGCCGGAAATGATGCAGGTATTTCCAGGCTGCTTCCGAATTTGCCCATTATTCCTCCTATGCTTTCCCTACTGCCGTCATCGGGTGAATCCGGCTTTGATTCACTTTCGGCAATAAGCTCTTCAATCTTTTCCATTACCTGCCGATACTCTTCATTGTTCCTTTTCGGATCCCCGGTTATAAGCCCTTCAAAGCTTCTGTCAATATTGAAGGCAGGTATATCCACATGCACCTTACCGGAGTAGATTGCAATTTTCATTGCCACCGGCGATGCCCCTATGCCTGAATCATTATAACCTCCCTGAGTGCCGTCAATTGCTTTGACATCCACACCGATGATTCCGCCCCCTTTCATTTCCGGTGACAGCAGCGCCATGGACTCATATTTCGCAAGAGGCGCCAAGGAAGCTTTGTCTTTGCTGCCGTAAGCGGAATACCTTTCCTTGTCAAAGGGCTCAATTTCAAAGCTGAGATTATTTGCAAAAGCATTCACATCAAACCCGCCGTCTATTTTGATAAATTCCTTCGACAGTTCCGAAGCATCCAGCTGGCTGCCTATGTATGCAGCCCCCTCATAGGTGCCGTATACATCGGTGCCGCCTATTTTCTGTGCAATAAGGACCAGGGAATAGTTTACCGTTACATCGCCTTCTTTTATGGGAATGGTTTGATCCACTTTTATAGTCCAATCACACTCAAGAGGAGCTTCAGAACATCCCCCAAGCAGTGTCAAAAACAAAAAAGTGATAGCAACCAGAATACTAATTGTTCGTTTCCTCATTGTAACCACCTCATCTTAACTAGTATTATTTATTTATTAATATCACTTAATAATTCCAATATAACTAAAACATAACATTTTTCGATATATTATTCCTTATTTTTTTTGCTCATGTGCCTATGTAATATTGCTGAATGAAAAAGCTTACCGTTGCCGGTAAGCCTATGACAAGCATTCTTTCCTGTACTTCTGTGGTGAGACCCCAGTCTTTCGTTTGAAAACCGAGTTAAAATGAGCCGGACTGCTGAATCCCAGCGCAGCGGCTATTGATGTAATATTATCGGATGTACATTTTAACATTTTTTTTGCTTTTTCTATTTTAATGTCCATCATGTAATTATACGGAGTCTTTCCTGTAAATGCTTTAAAAACCCGGATAAAATGATAACGGCTTATATTTGCCAGGGAAGCAGCCTCATCCAATGAATAATCCGAACAATGTTCGTCATTCATATATTCAATGACACGCTTTATTCCTTCATTTTCCCTGTAATTGCGTTCTACCAGGGGAAATGACCTGTTTGACCTGAAGCAGCGGAAAAAGTTGATTACAATAAGCATTGCAAGACACTGTTGCGCAAAGCTTGTACCGCTCTGTACATGTTTCGACTCATCAATAAACAAACGTATCAGATTTTCAAGTTCAGGGCTGACCTTATATTCACAGCATTCGAATTCAATTTGACGATGGCCGAATACCGACATGCTTAAATCTTCCACATAATCCTTATCCATCATTATGTCCATGGCAGTAAACCTTGGAACTTCCCTTGCCAATCCGTGGGTTAAAAAAGAATTAATAGGAACTACTCTGTTTTTGTTCAATATTATTGTTTTATCTCCAAAAATATGGGGTTGTCCTTCAACAAAGGGAAAATAAAACTCATAGTCACTATGGGAATGAGTTCCCGAAGGCATGTAAAACTCCTTCTTCGATATAGTAACCATCATTTTTTCACTGGTATAAACATTTTGAAAGTTTAACAGTATGTCATTAGGATAAGGTTCTGTACCAATCTGAACTAAAGATAGCCTATCCCTTTTAATGTTGTCCTCCATATTCCTTTCTCCTCGTTCTGCCAATAATCCCAAGAAATTGAAGCAACATGGATAATACCTATTATCATATTATACCGGGCATGATGGCATGTCAATAGATGTAATGCTTCACCTTATTGCTATACTAATCAAATCGTTTCATAATAATTTTAGCAGCTTTCCTGGCCATAGCCATTATTGTAAGTATGGGGGGGTTCCCAAGGGATTCCGGAAACAGGGTTGCATCGGCAACATACAGGTTTTCGGGGAGTCCGGGATTGTGAAAGGTTTCCGCTTCCTGGCTTGTAAGCGGCAGCATACCGCCGGGATGTCCGGCATTTATCGTTCCAAGGAAAATATCGTCCTTTTTTATACCAAAGTTGTCAAGTATCTCCCTGCAAATCCCGACTCCCTCCTGCAGCCTTTCTTTATCAATACCGGTAAGCGTTTTATCGATATTATTTTTATCAATACTTCCGGTGCTTGAATCCGCCAGCTTAATCATCAGTGACAGAGTATCGGAAGCGAGATACCGCCAGCTTTTATTAAAGAAAAAACTCAGGTAGTCAAAATACGGAGATAAGATATAATGCTCCTTCTGCACGGCAAAGGGCATTGAAAGCTCTTTATTCTGAAGGCTTCCTTTATACTCGGCCGCTATGCAGAGAACCGGATCGACAAACAGCCTGCTTTCACATCCGATGCCCGAATTCTGAAGGATTACAGGGGTAGAAAAACCCCCGGCTGCCAGTATGACAATATCAGCCGGATAGAAGCCTTTATTTGTATGTACTCCCTTGGCATACTCCTTTTCGACAACCACCTTCAAAACCTTGCAGCCTGTAATGAGTTCCGCTCCTGCATCCTGTGCGGCTGCAACCATTTGACGGCTGTCCCATTTAGCACCGTATCTGCAGCCCAGTACACACCTTCCGCAGCCTGTGCAGTTCCTGTAATCTCCAAGCTTCGGTATGGGCTTTGGATCCAGCTCCATTTCCCTGCATATTTCAAACAACTTTTTTGTTGTGTCTCTCCATTTATTTTGATGATCATACGTAATTGGAATTTCCTCGTAAAGCTCCCGGAATTCTTCCTCAAGCTCAATTCCAAGCATATTCAGCCCTTTGTCCAGCCGGAGGGCATTTCCTGCAGAAATTGTGGTTGTCCCGCCCAATCCGACCCCGTTGACCAAAACCATCTTATTCTCGGTTTTACGGACTCTCATTGACGGAAACAGCAGCCGGATTTCTCTTTCATCAAAGAAAAGGCCGGTCTTTTTAAGCTTTTCCAGGACGGACAAGCTGAAAGAAAAAGGCTTGAACTCTCTGCCTGCCTCCAGGATGGTTACATTAAATTTCCCCTGCAGCATTGATGCAGCGGCTGCTCCGCCGGCACCGCTGCCGACTACAATCACTTTCTTCATTTTCAGTCTCCCTGCCTTAAAAATCCTTTACAGCAGCCGAAGCCTTCGGTGATCCTCCCATTAAAGCACAGCCTGCCGCCTCCTGAAAGCCCTGCTGCCATTCCTTCATCCAGTGAAGAGATAAGCATACAGGCTTCCTTTGTATAATACCTGCTGAAAAAACACTGTTTAATAATGAATTCGCCCTGTCCTTCATAATGAAAATCTATACCGATAAGCCTGTAAATAATACCAAGGGCTTTAACAGACTCCTCCCATTCTGATATATGAAAGCTTTTCCTCAGGTCCTGCCCATAGATAAAAGAATTCTGGTACAACCGGTGTTTTATTTCTTCAATAGGGGCTCCGCCTGCCAAATAACTCTCAGCCTGTTCCCTTGTAAATAAGGCGTATTTCGACAGGCAATCCGCAAAAGAAAGCCCCCTGAGCTCCGGCGGCCCACATTGAAAGGCATCAGCCGTCAAGCGGAACAATTCATTGAGCTTCCTTTTCCTGATAGGTTCAGGAACGTAAATCTGTATTATTTTCAGAAGCATAATAAAACCTCTTTTTTTTCATTTTCACGAGGCATAATACTGATATGCCTATGAAGCCGTCAATGACAAAATTGGCGAAATATATAAGGTAAGGCCGGTGTATCATGAACAGGTATAGGGAAATCACAGAAGATGCCAGTTTAGCCTGTACCAGCAGCAACGGGTAAATATTCTCCTCCGGATGGCGATACATCAGATATGCAAGCAAAGTTACAAAATACATATAAGCCGAAGCCAGTATAAGATAAAATCCGGCACCTTGCAGCGGGGCCTGGGGTAATCCGAAATAACCCGAAATATTATTAAAAAAAATCAGAGCTGAGTCAGGGAAAAACAGAAAAATAATGCCTACAACTGCAAATATTGCCGCTGCGGCAATGCTGAACAGTTTATAAATTCTCATGCACATACCCCCACAATCTTATCTCTTATAATACAATCTGAAGAATTCGGACATCGGGCTGAACCGGACCTCCTTCATCATCTCCAGGGTATCTTCTTTGCTGATAGGTGATTGCCCCTTATAATGCTTTTTCAGCAATTCGTAATTTTTATTAATAAAGCAGCTGCTTTCCGACGGAAAATGCTCCTTCATCTCCGAAAAAACGGTTTGCGCCGACTTATCCCGCACATTTCCAAAGGTCATGGGTGTAAATACACAGGGGCTTACTTCTCCGAATGCATCAATATATACCATTTTATTGCCCGCATTACAGCCGAAATGCTCTCTTCCTTCAAAATGTCCAAGATAATTTACCGTTATCCTTCCCTCTTTGTTGTATTTATCCTGCAAGCTTACCAGGCTTAGCCTTTCCTCTTCGGTAATAACCGAAGCCTCATTCCAGAAAGCTTCTACCGTCGGCTTTGTTTCACTCAGCCAGGCTTCGTGGATACCAAGGCTTATCAGGAACTCCAGCAGTTCACTCACCTTGTTTTCTTTTACCATCTCCCGGGAAATAACCGATGACACACTGGTATGAATACCATTATTCTTAAATATTTCTATTGCCCTGAGTGCCGTACGGAATGCCCCTGCATATCCCCTGATCCGGTCATGTTCTTCTTCGTTCCAATGGTCCAGGCTGACTGTAACATACAGAAGCCCTGCTCTTTTAAGCTCCGCTGCCAAATTTTCCGTAAGATTTACTCCTGTGGTAAACAGCTTTATTGCGCAGTCATCTCCCACACTTTCAACAATCTCAACAATGTCTTTGTTCAATAGGGGTTCTCCCCCGGTAAAGCCGAGCCAGACAACACCCATTTCCTTCAGTTCCTGTATAAGCCGCTTGATTTCGTCCTTATTCAGGAGCTCACCGCTTCTGTTCTTGTTGTAACAATACCTGCAATTCTGCGGGCAGGCATTGGTCAGGCAGATTTGTGCATGGGAGGGCCCTTCGGTTTTTGCCAGCAGATGCTCATTTATGAAGCGGCTGAATGCTTTGCTGTTTATTGAAGGCAGATGGGAATGGATTATCAGCTGCCCGCCGACATTCAATAATTTGAACTTCTTCATATAATCAGCCAGGAACAGGTTTATAGAAGGTTTTACCCTTATTATCCTAATGTTTGACAACAGTGCTTTTGCTAAAGCAATTTTATTCTTGAATTCAGACATGTGCTGACACCCCATAATTTGGATTTTTGCGCATTATAAACCAATTATACAACATTAATGATTCAATGTTTACTATTATTTTTGCCGCAGCAAAAGGGTGCACCTTATACTTCCGGGCACATTTCGAATCAGTCGGCATATAATGGTAGTATTAGTCTGTGAAAGGAATGATAGGTGTGTATAAAAAGTATCCATGCCCATACTACCCCGGCTTGCCGGCGTATCACATGCCCTGTCCCATGATGGGCTATGAAGCATTTGAAGATGATTCTACTGAAATTCAGGACTATGGGCCGGAGCCCTTCGTGGTGAATATTAATGAGGCTTCAAAAGAGAATAGTAACTTCCGCACCGCTATATGGACAGGACGGCATTTGCAGGTTACATTAATGAGCATCAATGTCGGGGAAGATATCGGTTTGGAAATCCATCCCGAAATTGATCAATTCATACGCATTGAAGAAGGGCAGGGAATCGTAAAAATGGGTGAAAGAAAAGACAGACTGGACTTTCAAAGAAAGGTCTATGATGACTTTGCCTTTATTATTCCTGCAGGTACATGGCACAACCTAATCAACACCGGAAACAAACCCATAAAGCTGTACTCCATTTATGCACCTCCACAGCATCCAAGAGGCACAGTCCATAAGACCAAAGCAGATGCTGAGGCTGCCGAAAAGAAACGCGGCTGATGATGCCGTAAGAGGCACACAGTCTCAACGGGATGGGGAATTTTCAAGCGACATCAACAGAAAACCGCAGAAAGCTGTATTGTCAGTTTGCAGAGATGCATCGACCCCTTTTTTTATCAGGTTGATCTGCTCCCGGTAAGCCCGATAGAAGTCATAGGTGGGTTTCGGGCTGTATTTGAGCCCTTCCAGCTCAAAATATTCAATTACACCTTTAACTGTAGTCGGTTTGATGAAAACTTCCACATCCGGCCTGTAGTATACGGGACATACAGTTAACAACGGCCACTTGGCAAGCTTATATTCATCCAGCAGGCCGGTCATCAGCCCGAAGCCGGAAGCCTGGTCCCCATGCAGAAATTCCCTCAGCCCTTGGGATAATAGTGCCCTTTCCCCGGGGCTTATTGCCTTGACAAGGTCTCTGAACTTAGGCTTCTCAAAAACCGATACCATTGAAGACTGGCTGACAATCCTGCTCATTGAATCAGCAATTTTATCCGGATCATCGAAGTTTTCAGCTGCAAAGCTCTCCTGAGCCGCTTTGTGCATTTTGTCCACCTTGTGCTTCTTTGCAATTTCAAGCATCAACGGATCTGAAAATCCGCCGGGATATTTAAGGAAAAATCTTTCTTCGGCCTCTTTAAGCTTTACTTTATTCAAATCTGTTCCCCCCCATTCTCCTGAATGGTGCGAACCTTTTTTGATGTATCATAGCCCAATTCATAATAGTTGTTGTTGTTGAACACGAAGCTTTTTATTACATCAAGGCCAAGCTTTTTGGTATGGGCATTGTATGATCTGGAATTTATATGGTTAATAAATGTTATAAGTATGGGATATTTGTTCTTCATCTGCATCCTGGAAAAATCAAAAATCATTGGGAGTACTTCCGTTCCCCTGTAATCCTTATCAATACAGATCGGCCCATATTGATAAGAGTTTTTCACGGAAAGTATCTGCCCCATATATTCAATATTCTGCAGGTCTTCAATCATATACTGAAAAATCGGCCACTTTGACCAGTATTCCCAGGACGCAGCCATGGCATAAGCAGCAATCTTATCACCATCACAGGCAATTGCTATGCCGTCTTCTTTCTCTATAAGTTCTTTAAACTGTTCTTCTGTAAATAAGGTAGTAACAAATCCGTCAGGTTTGTCTTCTTCGCTGATGGTTGCAATATGGTATTTTTTCTGCAATTCTGATATTGCAGGTATGTCTTTAATCACAGCATTTCTATATATCATGCTTTTTTTCATTTTTCACCCCTTTATTCTGCAATCTGCTTATCCCTTTTCATGATATGCTCTATCAGCCACGTATTCAAAAAATCTACCAGCTCCAAAAGTGATTCCTTTTGGCCTTCATCTATTTTTTCAGAATCGTACCCATCAATTTTTTCAATAAAATCACTGTGAGCTACTTTCTGCGAGAGAATCCGTCTATAGCCTATACTTTCCATATATTCTTCTTCGTGCTTGAAATGATACCTGGCATAATCCTTCAATTCATTTATTACATTTATTATGTAGTCGTACTTGTCCGGCAGGAACTGATTGGTCAACAATTCATAGCATTCATCCGCTATGGCAAAAAGCTTTGTGTGCTCATCGTCAATAAACTTTATTCCGGTAAGGTATTCCTGTTTCATCTCATACATAATTGTATCCCTCCATAAATTTATTTATGATAAAGTTTCTTTGACTGGTAATGGGGCTCACAGGTGATATTAATGCCCAGCTTCTGGAATATGTTTTCGTCAACCCTGGATAGAATAACCGTGGAATGTGCCTCGCAGCCTTTCAGCTTGGAAAGCTGCTGTATAGCCAGCTCTGCGGTGGGGTTTGTCGTGGCGCATATGGATAATGCTATCAGTATCTCGTCGGTATGCAGGCGAGGGTTATGATTGCCCATATGCTTTAATTTCAAAGCCTGAATAGGTTCTATTACGATGGGTGAAATCAGGTGCATATCATGATTGATGCCGCCTAATTCTTTCAATGCATTCAACAACAGTGCAGCAGCAGCGCCAAGTAAAGGGGTGGTCTTTCCTGTTACGATACGTCCATCATGAAGCTGCAGTGCTACAGCAGGGCCACCGGTAGCTTCAGCGCGCTCCAATGCCGCATTCACCGCCGGACGGCACTCGGTTGTAATACCCAATGTATTCATTAGGAGCTCCAGTTTGTATACCTCAGATTTTTCAGCCAAACCTTGCCTTTGGGCACATCTGGTATTGTAGTACCTGCGAATAACCTCCTGCTCTGATGCTCTGCACACAGCCTCATCGTCAGTAATGCAAAAGCCTGCCATATTTACCCCCATATCCGTTGGGCTTTTATAAGGGGATTTCCCTAAAATCCTGTCCAGTATGGTATTCAGCACAGGAAAAACCTCAATATCCCTATTGTAGTTAACGGCTGTAGTACCATAGGCATCCAGATGGAACGGGTCTATCATGTTCACATCATTCAAATCAGTGGTGGCTGCCTCGTATGCAATATTGACGGGATGCTTTACGGGTAAGTTCCAGATTGGGAAGGTTTCAAACTTCGCATACCCCGCCTTTATGCCGCGCTCGTGCTCATGATAAAGCTGCGAGAGACAGGTTGCCATTTTACCGCTTCCCGGTCCGGGGGCAGTAACAACAATTAGAGAGCGGGTCGTTTCAATATAATCGTTTTTGCCATATCCATCTTCACTAACAATGAGCGGTATGGCAGCGGGATAATCTGCAATGGGATAATGCCTGTAAACCTTTATGCCGAGGTTGTTGAGGCGTTTTTGAAAGGAATCCGTGGAAAAGTTAGGGCGGTAGCGTGTAATTACAACACTTCCTACATATAATCCAATTTCATTAAATGCGTCAATCAATCGCATTATATCCTGATCATATGTAATTCCAAAATCACCGCGCCGCTTGCTTCTTTCAATATCATCCGCCGAGATTGCGATTACGATCTCCACCTTATCCTTGAGCTGCAGCAGCATTTTTATTTTGCTGTCCGGTTCAAAGCCCGGAAGTACACGGGAAGCATGGTAATCATCAAAAAGTTTTCCGCCGAACTCCAGATATAGCTTACCGCCGAAAAACTCTATCCGCTCCATTATTTTCTCTGATTGCATCTGAAGGTATTTTTCATTACTGAATCCAATTTTGTTCATATATATTCTCCTGTACTATACTTTTGTTAATATAAGCTACTCATATTTGTTCCAATTATCCTGATGAATAACTATAAGTATTTTTCCTCCTTATATAATAATATATTGAAAGCATGTCGAAATACAACTGTAAATCACATTTTTTTGATAAAAACGGTTGAAATTTCACTCCAAATAGTAAAGGACTGACCCTGTGGGTAGTCCTTTATCGTAAATGCTTAATTAATATTTTGTCATTTCAACCTTACCGTCTTTAACAACCATCCTGGTGGCTTTCTTATATCCTTCCGCCATGCTTTCCGGTGCAGCATCTGCTTTTCCTGCTATGGAATTGTAGGTAAAGTTCACATCCGGATCAAAGTAAGCCTTTATTATTTCAAGCTCATTATTGTTAAAGCGTCCAAACCAAGCGACACCTCTGTCTGTCGCCCTTTCATTAATCGGCTTCAGCTTTTTTAAATTTTGAACTATATAAGTGCCATCCTCAAGTATAACGCATTCTACCACATTGCGTGAAATCAGGGCTCCGTCACGTTCGGTTTTGGATTCATATGACAGTGTGTTGGTGGATGTATTCAAAGTGCCGCCTTCGCTTATGATGTCACCTTTTTTCTGAGTTCCGCCGAATCCGTCCTCCTCCATAGTCTTCTTTCTGCTGAAGGTTATAACATCTCCGTTTTTCTCTCTAACGGCATCACCCTTGGCAACTTGTCCGACTTCCTTTGCATTATCGCCGGGCTGTATATAATCATATTGGACAATCATGACCATATCTAAGGTCATGGCAAGCAAATCGCCCCTTGGATCTAATTCCAAATCTCCTGATTCATAGCTGTTGGCAGCCTTTTCAAAAGCACCCGCTGCACTGTTTACGGCATTATAAAAGTCTTCCAGTTCTTCTCCGGGTTCATCGTAAATGCCTTTTGGCATATCACTGGCTGCCGGTTCCGGAGCTTTATTT
>DAOLPD010000032.1:0-21651 GCA_035417425.1 Bacillota bacterium | reverse complement strand
TACTGTGTGGATTACGAGATGATTAAACGCTCTCTGCCGGTATTCAAAAAGCTGATGGAGAAAATCAAAGGCTGATTAAAAAAAGAAGGGTTGCTGTAAAACGGGAATTTTACAGCAGCCCTTTCTTAAGCTTCTCATCCAGTATCTCTCTTGCCAGCTGCGGGTTTGCCCTGCCTTTTGAGGCTTTCATGATTTGCCCCATCAGAAACACGGCTGCCTGCGTTTTTCCGGCAGCATAATCCGATAGAGATTGAGGGTTGTCAGCCAATACACCCGTGATGATTTCTTCCAATTCCGTCCTGTCGCTGATCTGGCTGAGCCCCTTTTCTTCTATTATATCCCCGGCGCTTCTGCCGGTGTCAAACATCTGGCTGAATACTTCCTGCCCGGCGGTCAGGCTTATTTTTCCTTCCTCAATGATTTTTATCAGCTTGCAGAGTTCTTCGGGAGGTACGGGTATTTGTCCCGCTTCCAGCCCTTTTTCCTTCAGCAGCTTCAGCATGCTTCCCAGGATCCAGTTGGCCCCTGTCCTTGGATCAGTACCCCGGGCAGTCAGAGCTTCATAGTATTCGGAGAGGGCTTTGTCTCCTACTATGATGTCAATCTCCTTATCTTTCAGTCCGTAGAGCTCCCTGAAGCGATTTTTCCTGTCTGCCGGCATTTCCGGCAGGGACTCTCTTATCTTACGGATCATTGCATCATTTATTATAACCGGTCCAAGGTCCGGCTCGGGGAAATACCTGTAATCATGGGCATCCTCCTTTGAACGCATGGGAACTGTTTTCACTTTTGCGCCATCCCACCGTCTTGTCTCCTGTACTATTCTGTTTTCTTCCCCAAGGCTGTAGAGCTCTCTCTGGCGCTCTTCCTCACTTTCAAGGGCCTTTTGCAGCTCCTTGAAGGAGTTCATATTCTTCAGCTCCACCCTTGTATTAAGGGTATTCTGGCCTGCCCTTCGGAGGGAGATGTTTGCATCGCACCGCAGAGAACCCCGCTCCATACGGCAGTCTGAGATTCCCCCGTATTCCAGCATGGATCTGAGGGCTTTTAGAAAAGCAACCGCTTCCTCTGCCGAACGCAGGTCCGGCTCTGTGACTATTTCTATAAGAGGAACCCCGGCACGGTTGTAGTCAATCAGTGAAACATCGGAATCTTCAAGATGTATAAGCTTTCCGGCATCCTCTTCCAGGTGTATCCTGGTCAACCTGATTCTTCGGGACAGCCTATCAGTTCCTATATCAACATACCCGTTCCTGCATACAGGAATATCATATTGTGTGGTCTGATATGCCTTTGTAAGGTCGGGGTAAAAATAATTCTTGCGGTCCATCCGGCTTCTCGTCATGATCTCGCAGTTCAGTATCAGGCCCGCCTTTACGGCAAGTTTGACAGCCCCTTCGTTAAGCACGGGCAGTGTTCCCGGAATCCCCAGGCATACGGGGCAGGTGTTTTCGTTTGGTTTTGCACCGAATTCCGCAGGGCAGGAGCAGAATAATTTGGATTTGGTATTCAGTTCAGCATGTATTTCGAGACCGATAACGGTTTCAAAGCTCATTTTCATTCCTCCCCGCTAAAGCTTTGGGCGCATGGCAGTAAGCTTCAGCTCTTGTTCCAAAGCATAGGCCGCTCTGAAGATCTTGTCTTCCCCAAAATGAGGCCCGATTATCTGAAGGCCGATGGGCAGCCCGGCATGGCTTATGCCACAGGGCATGGAAAGGGCCGGAAGGCCTGCCAGGTTTATATTTACGGTATATATGTCGGATAAATACATTTCCAGGGGATCGCCGGCTTTTTCCCCGATTTTGAAAGGCAGTACGGGAGATGTGGGGCTTAATAGGATGTCATAGCTTTCAAAAGCTTTGACGAACTGTTCCCTTATCCTTGCGCGGAGCTTCTGTGCCCTGTTGTAGTAAGCATCATAATATCCGGAGGACAGGACAAAGGTGCCCAGCATTATTCTTCTTTTTACCTCTTCCCCGAATCCCTCGCTCCTGCTTTTTTCCATCAGTTGGTCAATGCCGTTGAAGTTTTCTGTCCTGTATCCGTATCTCAGGCCGTCAAATCTCCCCAGGTTTGAGCTTGCTTCCGCAGAGGAAATTATATAATATGCGGAGAGCCCTTCTTCCGCTACCGGAAGGGAAATATCCTCCACAACAGTACCCATTTCCTTGAATTTCTGCATACATGCTTTGATGGAGAAGGCGATTTCTTCATCCAGGCCTAAGTGGAAGAACTCAGCAGGAATACCTATTCTCATGCCTTTGACACCTTTTTCGATTGTGCTCATGTAGTCTCCTGCAACGGAACGCCTGACAGAGGTGCTGTCCTTCTTGTCCTCCCCCTGAATGGCTTCAAGGGCTAAAGCGCTGTCCTTTATGTTGTTTGCCATAGGACCCACCTGATCCAGGGATGAGCCGAAGGCAATGAGCCCGAATCTTGAAACCAGCCCGTAGGTAGGCTTCAGGCCGACCACGCCGCAAAAGGCTGCAGGCTGCCGGACAGACCCTCCGGTGTCGGAGCCCAGGGCAAGGGCAGCCATTCCGGCAGACACAACTGCCGCGGAGCCTCCGGAAGAACCGCCGGGGACTCTTTCCCTGTCCCAGGGGTTTCTGGTCTTTTTGAAGGCCGAGTTTTCGGTGGAAGAACCCATGGCAAACTCATCCATGTTTGTTTTGCCGATTATTACGGCATCGGCTTCCTTCAGCTTTTTTACAACCGTGGCATCATAAGGGGGGATGAAATCCTGCAGCATCCTGGAAGCGCAGGTGGTCCTTATGCCGCCAGTGCATATGTTATCCTTTATGGCAACGGGAACTCCCGCAAGTTTTCCCACCGGCTCTCCCGCTTTTATTTTTCCATCTATCCGCCTTGCCTCAGCCAGGGCTTCCTTCCGGCAAAGGGTCAAAAAACCGTCGACCAAGGGTTCCTTTTCATGGATCCTTTCAAAAAATGCCGTTACCACATCTGTTGCAGAAAATTGCTTCTCCGTTATTCCTCTTCGTATTTCCAGTGCAGTCATTTCATGTATGTTCAACCTGCTCGCCACCTATTCGATAATTTTAGGCACACTGATATATGAATCCCTCATGGATTTGGCATTCAGAAAAAGCTTTTGCTTATCTTCAAAGACAGAGATTTCATCCTTTCTAAGAACCGTACCCGTATCCCGCTCCGGCGGATTCGGCAGGATATCACTTAAATCAAGCCTGTCAATGGATTCGAAATATGTCAATATACCTTCAAATTCCCCGACCATTTTCTGTGCTTCTTCGAAGGTTATGCTGAGCTTGGCAAGCTTTGCAATATATCTTACATCTTCAACCGATATTTTCATTTCAATCACTCCATAAGGTTAGGTTTTTCCAAGGATACTAACGTTATAACTTCTCCGCCGGAGATTATGTTTCCTGCTTTACTGTTTACACATGTCGAAGGACAAGAAAAAATTAAATATTATGAAAATTACCATTATATTATAGATATTTTTTAATATAATAAAATTAAGAAAGGTGAGTCACATCTTTCCCGCAGGCTCTAATTCAACTAAGGTGCAACTTTCCTGAAGTACTGTGACCCGTTTGGTTTAAGTTTCGAGTATAGTTCATGTGGTTGGTAAGATTTTCGGTTTGAAAGGATTGAGGTAATCAGCATTTGGTAGTTTCAAAGGTGTTCCGTTGAATCAGGGCCTGGTTTAAGAGGTGGTCTATTCGGTTAGAAATAGACCACCTCTTTTAATGGAAACCTATACTAATGTGAAAACAGAATAATGATAAACTGCGAAACTAATACAACAGCAACCAGCGCTACCGGATAGGTTGCGGCATAAGAGGATGCAACATCGTCTGTTTCAGCTACTTTGATCAAGGCACCTAAGGCCGGAGTACTTGTCATGCCGCCGGTGATTGATCCAAGGTTGTTAAGAAGGCTTAAATGAAGCAATTTACTGGTAAAGAAATATCCTGCAACCATTGGGACAATAGCCATGATTGCTCCGTAAATAAATAGTACCAGTCCGTATTCCGTAAGTATTTTTATGAAACCTTGTCCTGCATTGGTACCGGCTCCAATTAGAAATAGCATCAGGCCAAACTCCCGAAAGGTTTCCAGAACAGTTTTTTTGACTGTAATATTAACTGGCCCAATATGGCCGTAGTGTCCGAAAATCAGTCCTAAAATTAGAGGAGCGCCGGAGTTGCCGAGGGAAAAACTAGCTCCGCCGGGAAGAGGTACGGTTACTTTACCAAGAAGAATACCTAAGACAATGGCGGCACAAAAAGGAAAGAACCCATCACTGTCAAAGTAAAACAAGCTTTGAGCAGCCGATTTGACTTTCACTGCGTCTACAGCTTCAAGGGATGAGCGTTCTGCGCCCATATCAACCTTTAATATTTTCGGCATTAGCTGGACAAAAAGTACTACACTAATGACTCCGAAAGGATAAGCGATGCCATAACCGATGGAGGCCAAATCCCCGTTTACACCTGCCGCCTCGATTGCAGCCGCAAGTCCCGGGGTGCTTGTAAGTGCACCTGTCAATATTCCGACAGCAAGGGCAGGTGAAATACCGCTAAGTTTTATAATCAACACACAGCTTGCAGCACTTGACAGGATGATCAACAGGCCAATCAATACATAGGATGTTGCATTTTGCTTGAAGTTGCGGAAAAACTTCGGACCGGCAACAAACCCTACTGAGGTTACAAAACAAACTAGCCCCATATCTTTTATTACAGAGGGGGCGACGATGCCGAAATGGCCAAATACTAGTGCTACAAGCAATACACCGGCTGTCCCCAATTCAATGCCGCGAATTTTAATACCGCCTACCATATAGCCAAGAGAACCGATTAAAAAGACTGTCAATAGTGCGCTCAAAATATTACACTCCTTATATTGTATTTATTAATTGAATAAAAAATAGGATTTCAGCTTACATTTTTTCAAATGCCATAGCCATGCCGAGGCCGCCTGCAATACAGATGGTTGCAAGGCCGTATCGGACATTTCTCTTTTGCATCTCATGGAGAAGTGTTACACTAATTCTGGCTCCGGAACATCCGAGTGGATGCCCCAATGCGATTGCACCACCGTTTACGTTTACAATGTCTGCATTTAAGTTCAGTTCATTAACACAAGCTACTGATTGCGCGGCAAATGCCTCATTAATTTCGACCAAGCCAAAATCACTGAGCTTATAACCCATGGGCTCCAGTTTGGCCATCAATTTTCTGGTAGCGGCTACCGGGCCTATGCCCATAATTCTTGGATCAACACCGGCAGCTGTTCCGGCAATAATTCTTGCTATCGGCTTTATTCCTAATTGTTGAGCACGGTCGGCACTCATAAGTACTAATGCAGCCGCACCGTCGTTTCGCCCCGAAGCATTTCCTGCTGTTGTTACGCCGCCCTCAAAAATAGGTTTAAGGTTACTTAATTTCTCCAGGTTGGTATTTCTCTTAGGAAATTCATCGGTATCAAAAATGATAGGGTCACCTTTGCGCTGTGGAATGGACATGGGAACGACCTCATCCTTAAAGCGCCCTGAATCAATAGCAGCAATTGCCTTTTGCTGACTGGCCAGAGCGAATTTATCGCAGTCAGTACGTGTAATATGAAATTTTTCTGCGACATTATCTGCAGTCTGGATCATGTTAAAGGTTCCATAAATATCGTTGGGCTGGCTCATGGGCTGGCTTTCTGTGTTTGGGTCGACAAAGAAGGAATTGCCGTTTCCAACACCAAAACGTGCATTTCTGATATAAAAGGGAGCTGTGCTCATGCTTTCAACACCGCCTGCCAATACTACACTGGAATAGTCACATTGAATCTGCTGCATTGCGTTCAACATCGCCTGCATGCCGGAGGCACACTGTCTATGAACGGTATAAGCCGGCGTAGATTCAGGGATTCGGAGCATCAGTGAAGTGACACGGGCAATGTTTGGTGCGTCCGTCGTTTGCTTAGCTTGTCCGGAAATAACCTCATCAATAATTTTTATATCAATTCCTGCCTTGTCAATTGCACCCTGCATGGCTACCTTCAGAATTTCCTGGGGCAATACGTTTTTTAATGTACCGCCAATGCTGCCGATAGGTGTTCTAACGGCGGAAACTACTACAACATCTCTCATTTTTCAACCTCCAATTTTTTGCTATAGTAAAATGTATGGCAAGCTATGATGTCGAGCCTGTAATGCTCTTAGGCTATACAACTGATCATTTATAGCAATATTTATGCCAATAACCACAGCAGACAAAAGATAGATAAAGAAATATTAGTATATAGGATATTTATTATAGAATACAATAAAGTTTTCGATTATTAAAGAGAAGATAATTATCCTGTAGGCGCGTCTAACGCAATTATTTTGTCTGAATTGGAAAAAGGTTTTTTCAAATTAGGAGTCCTAATACTGTGAATAACTGTACATAAACATTAGGAGCAATTAATTGCTTAATATATATGAGTATCCGGACATTAACGATTGCATAGAATCATATAAAAGTTTCGGGCTTTATGAAAAGGCTGGCATGAATGTTGCATGATATAAAAAACGCAGGAATGGAAAAATGACTGAGCAATAGTTGAGGATCCGAAATCCATTCAAAAAGTATGCGGTAAAGGAGGTAATTATTATGAAAAATACCCAGAACAATGCGGTTCCTGTAGGAGACGGTCTGTTGACGGCACCGTTATATCCATTGGAAGATGTCCGCCTGCTTGGCACTAGGTGCAAAAAATGTAAAGAAGTCATGTTTGGGACATATGCCAGCTGTGCGAATTGTGCCAGTGAAGAGGTTGAAAGTGTTCCGCTGAGCAAATTCGGAACATTATGGACATACACAGTTATTTATCACTGCCCCCCCGGAAGCTATCGTGGTTCCAAAGACCCGTTTGTTCCGTTCGTAGAAGGGCTTGTTGAACTGCCTGATGGGGTAAGAGTTCTTTCTGTTATTGACTGCGAAATAGACAAGGTAAAGATTGGCATGAAACTGGAACTGGTTTGTTACGAGCTTTATGAGAATGAACAAGGGCAGTCCGTTGTTGCCTGGAAATTCAAAGCAGTATAAAAAAAGGAGGAAAAAGCAATGAGAGAAGTTGCAATTATTGGCGCTGGCATACATCCATTTGGACGTTTTGAGAATGAAACCTATATCCAGATCGGCCAGTATGCAGCCAGAGCGGCTCTAAGAGATGCCGGTGTCGACTGGAAGGATATTCAGGCTGCTTATTGTTCTACACAGTACCTGCCTTCTACAGTTGGTCCAAAGATTCTTAAGCCATTTGGAGCTACCGGTATATCAATAATAGATATGGAAGCTGCCTGTGCAAGCGGCGGTGCGGTATTAAGACAGGCAATGCTGGGGATTCAATCCGGGGTGATTGATATAGCACTGGTCCTGGGCGTTGAGAAGATGCCCAGGGGATTTATGGATCCACTTCAGATTTATTATCCATGGCAGGTTGACATGGGTATGTCCACCAATCCGAGCTACTGGGCTATGCGTGCCCGTCGTCATATGCACGAATACGGTACAACCGATGAGCAGATTGCAAAGGTGGCTTACAAAAACCATAAGAATAGTGTACACAACCCCAACGCTATGTATCAGAAAGAATTTACAATGGAGCAGATTTTAGGTTCAAAGATGGTTTGTGATCCTATTCATCTTTTTGAAATATGCGCTCCTAACGAAGGTGCGGCTGCAATGATTCTTTGTGCTAAGGATGTTGCGCATAAATACTCATCAACAAAGCCAATAACTATCGCTTCTTGCGTGCATACATTGGCTACATACTCAGCAGATTTTCGCTGCCCGATCGATTCGCTGAGCGCAACTATCACACCTCCCGGACCGACCGAAGTCACTGCTAAGAAGGCATATGAGGCCGCCGGCATGGGTCCGGAGGATATAAACTGCTATGAAGTTCAGGACACCGATGCATTCTGCGAGTTGGAAATCTACGAAGAACTTAATCTTTGCAAATATGGCGATGCCGGAAAACTGATTGATGAGGGAGTTACTGAGATTAATGGAAAGTATCCCGTAAATATGGACGGTGGAGTTATCAGTAAGGGTGAACCTGTTGGTGCTTCTCACCTCGGACAAATTTATGAAATAGTCTTACAGCTGCGCGGAAAGGCCGGTGTACGTCAGGTCAAGAATGCAAAGGCCGGTCTGGCTCATGTTTTGGGTGCGAGCGGCAACTGTGCAGTTACGATTTTAAAGAAATAGTTATTTGGAAGTTTATCACATTGCTGCTATTATATGAAAGGTAATATGCAGCGATGTGATATAACTTATTGAGGTGTATATTTTTTGCTATCATAGCATTTATGGTTAGGAGAATGTGTGTTGCAGCAATTGATGGATAATATTCATTTACTCGAGATTCCTCTTAAAGGAAGCCCTTTGAAGTGGACCAATTGTTATATTGTAACAGGAGGAAAACGAGCTTTAGTCGTAGACACGGCTTTTCGCACCCCTGAGTGCGAAGCGGTATTATTGGGTGGATTGAAGCAGCTGGGGCTGAGATTGGAGGAGACGGATTTTTTTATAACTCATTTTCATGTAGACCATTCAGGGCTGTGCGGAGTTGTAAAGCGCCCTGAAAATCATGTATATATAAGCCGCTATGAAGAACGGAAGATCAATAGTTTGTATACACCTGAGAGTATCTATTGGTTGGAAAATCAAGCGTTTTTAAGAGGGATACCTCAGTCGGAAATTATTCCCGCTGATGAGCATATATCACATAAGGTTGGGCCCATTGGACAGATAAGTTTTGATATTCTTTCTCCGGGTGATAATCTTACATTTGGAAATTACCATTTTAGAGTGATGGATTTGAGCGGCCACACCCCCGGACAGATAGGGCTTTATGATGCCGCACATAGCATACTTTTTTGCGGTGACCATGTTCTTGACCGAATTACTCCAAATATTTCAACATGGGACTATGAGAAGGACTATCTTGCAATTTTTCTTGATAATCTTATGCGGGTACGCGGGCTGGCACCAAAACACCTGTTTACAGCTCATCGAGAGCTTCCGGTTGATGCTGTTGCCCGGATAGATGAACTGTTGCAACACCATAATATTCGTCTTGACGAGATACGCTTAATTCTGAAAAATCATTCCGGCGAGTGGATGACTCCATATCAGGTTGCTTCTTTAATGAAATGGAATTACTCTAAGAGTTTTTCAGAATTCCCGCCTTTACAGAAGTGGTTTGCCTGTTCAGAGGCAACGGCTCATTTGCAGCATCTGTTGTTTAGAGATGAGGTGCTGCGGAACGATGTCAACACATCAGAATTGATACGCTACCGACTGAAATGATTACAATATCAGATTCATTGCATAAGAAAACCTGAATTAAAGTTAATAAAATAAACGCTCCATATTCGATGTTATCACCGAAGGAGCGTTTTGTGCTTTTCTGAACTATTTAAATTGGCATTACTTATCCTTAGGATATTCGTAAAACCCCTTGCCTGTTTTACGACCGAGCAAGCCTGCTTCTACCATCCGCTTAAGTAATACTGGCGGCGCCATAGCAGGGTCTTTGGTTTCTTCGTATATAGCTTTCACAGCATTATAGGTTACATCCAGGCCGACAAGATCCTGCAATTCAAACGGGCCCATCGGATGCCCAAGTCCTAACTTTGCAGCTTTATCGATGTCCTCTTTTGTTGCCATTCCCTGCTCGAGCATTCTAATAGCATTGAGGCGGAAGGGATATTGTAGATAGTTGACGACAAACCCGGGAGTGTCTTTTGACAGAATAACCTCTTTGTCTAATGAGGCAGCAAATTGTTTTGCACGCTCCACCACATCTTCGCGTACTACAAGGCTTCGAACAATCTCAACCAGCTTCATTACCGGCGCAGGATTAAAAAAATGTATGCCTATCAAGCGGGAGGGGTCCTTAAGGCCTTGTGCGATCTCAATTATGGACAGGCTTGATGTGTTGGTAGCAAGCAAGGTATCCTTACTTACTATTTTCTCAATATCTGAAAAAACACTTTGTTTGAGTTCAACCTTCTCGATAATTGCTTCAATAATAATTTCACGGTCAGCAAGCTTTTGGATGTCTGTACTGGTGGTGATATTACCTATTACGCTGTCCATTTCTTCTTGTGAAATTTTGCCTTTGGCAACTCTGCCCTTCAGAGAGGCTGCAATGGAATTCTTCGCTTTGTCGAGCTGATCCTGCATAATATCATAGAGCAGTACTTCATAACCCTTTTGAGCAGCTGCCTGTGCTATACCATAACCCATTGTTCCGCTTCCAATTACACCAAGTTTCATTATGATGTTCCTCCATTATTCATATTATTATGTACCTGCTGCACATAATTGTAATCCTAGTTATATTATTTTAGCAAATTTCATGCCACACCACCAATAGAGATTTGTTTTTCAAATAACAGAAAACCTTTGTAAGCCTTCTTGGTATCTTGTTTTGTTTGACAACTAATATTT
Source organism: Bacillota bacterium (assembly GCA_035417425.1). Classification (GTDB taxonomy): domain Bacteria; phylum Bacillota; class Clostridia; order Lutisporales; family Lutisporaceae; genus BRH-c25. The sequence continues at coordinate 11,164 of DAOLPD010000032.1, read as the reverse complement.
TATCCTTAAACAATTTTGCACCAAGCCGGGAAAAGTGTGATAATGTTGAATTAGTGGATTGATGTGTAACGTCAGCAAATTGATCTGGTTGGCATAAATATTGCTAAATATGATCTTATTGTAGATAAATAGAATGAAGCTATATTATCTGCAGTCATATTGGATTATTGAACATATGAAAGGAAACTGATAATGAAATATAAAAAAATCCTGGCACACTATGGCTGGATTATAAGCTTAGGGTGTCTCCTGCTTCACTCTTGTGCATGTGGATTGGCAGCCTCTACTTTTTCTGTATATCTGCCTTATATTAAGATAAAATATGATTTTTCTGATACCCAGACATCACTGATTAATACCGTACGTTTCCTTTCCAGCATGTTGAGCATGCTGACAGCAGAATGGTACTACAAAAAAGTGTCTCTTCGGCTTGGAATGACAATTTCATGCCTGATTCTTGCGTCCTCATTTATGCTTCTTTCCCAGGCGAATTCCGGATTAGTATGTTATCTGGCTGTAGTCGTGATGGGAGTTGCTTATTCCTATGGCACCATGATCCCAATTTCCTTTATCCTGCGGAATTGGTTCCAGGACCGCTTCGGTACTGCAATAGGGATTGCTACATGTGGCTCAGGAATTATTACAGTGATCGCACCGCCGATTATTACGAAATTGGTCGAATCATATGGATTGCATAAGGCATTCGCAGTAGAAGCAGGGTATATCACAATATGTGCGGTAATTCTCTACTTGATACTGCGCGACTTTCCTTACGAATTGGGTCTTGATCCGTACCGGAAGGCAAATAAAGAAGCAGAACAGCAGAAGAAGCTTCGAACAGCAGATAGAAAACTGATGAAACGCGAATCTATGCAGATGACAATCGGAGTGTTCTTACTGGGTTGTGTAGTAAGCGTGTACTTGAACCCGCTAGCGATTCATTTCAGGACAGCAGGCTATAGCAGCTTACAAGCTGCATCTGCTATTTCTTTTTACGGAATGGTTTTAATTGCCGGAAAAATTTTGTTTGGCATTGCCTCAGATCGATTTGGCACATATCGTGTAAACTACTTTTTCTTGATAAGCTGGATACTTGCATGTTTTACGACTGCCAGGGTCACTGTCGGTTCGATTCCTTTGCTCTATACTGCTACTTTCCTGGGTGGAATAGGGACTGCGCTGGCAACGGTCGGGATCACCGTCTGGTCCGGAGAACTGTCATCTGCAGATACGTATGTCAGAAATATGCAACATTATCAGTTTATGTCTGCTCTTGGTCAGCTGATTTGGTCTCCAACTCCGGGCATAATTGCTGATGTGACTGGAAGCTATTCATTTTCCTACATATTATCAGGTTTCATAGTCATTTTGGCACTTATTTTTGTGCAGATGACTTATCGTAAGAGCAGCCTCAGGTGAACTGCCTTGAATTACACTCACTTTATTTCGGGATTAAGTATTTGGATACTATTAGGATTGCATTTGGTCAAATAAATCATATTAAATCCCTGATTGTGAGATTAAGGATGAGAAGCAGCTATTAAAAAATGTATTTTTTAATGGTAAAAATATGAAGTATGCAACAAAGGGTGTCAACTGATTTAAGCCGATCTTACCTTCCAATACCTTACTTGAGGGCGGTTGTTCAAGGAAATCTTATATATTTTGATTGTTTGGCATATTATTTGCTTAAATTATATAAAGAAATATGAGCGGATGTGACAAGATCCATTCATTTCTAAAAATATCTATTAAGTAGGAGGAAGTATAATGAATAAGAAGTTAGCAATAGTACTTGCCCTGATTCTTTTAATCACAATGGTTGCTGGATGTACAAACACCGGATCGCCATCGCCGCAAACAGAACAAACAGCAGAGCCTTCTGCGGAAGCTCCTGCAAAGGCCGGTAAGACAAAACAGTTTCTCAGTATTGCTACCGCTCAGTTAGGAGGCGGAACCTACAACAGTGGTTTAGCCGTAGCAACTGCAGCAAACTTAGGCATGGATACCTATAAAGTTGAAGCACTTCCTACCAGTGGTGTTATCGAAAGCGCCAGGATGCTGCGTGACGATGAAGTCGAAATAGCCACTTTAGGCAACGATGTAGTATTTGAATTGGCAAATTCAAAGGGTCGATTCGATGGCCAAGGTACGGACGATGTCAGTGTTATACTTCCGCAGTTTGCAACTTATGTTAATATAGTGGTCCCTGCCAAATCTAATATTAAATCGATAGAAGATATGAAGGGCAAGAAAATAGGTGTAGGTAACCCGGGTAGTGCCGGATATAATTTGATTACACATATTTTGCGTGCCCATGGACTTAATGAAGGGGATTACGAAGAAGTAGCCCTTTCTGCTGCCGAGCAGACAGCATCACTCAAAGATGGACACCAGGATGTATTTGGTTTCTATACCACTCCTAATTCTCCGGCAATTGTAGAGCTTGCTACCACTGTGGACTGCCGCTGGATCGATATCAATAAAGAAAAATGGGATGCTTATGCTAAAGCAAACGGTCTTCCGTTTGAAGTTGTTGTTTCTCCGGACAAGTATAAGGGTATGGAAGGTGACGTACTTATGCTTTCCGGTACGCAATGGTTTGTTACTAAAAAATCTGCCGATGAAGAAATGGTTTATGAATTCACCAAGGCCTTTTTAGAGAACTTTGATGCTGCAGTTCAAATGGTTGCTTCCATTGTAGATATAAAAACCTTGCTGCCGAACAGTGCACCTGTTGTTGAATGGCATCCTGGTGCTGTCAGGTACCTAAAGGAAGCAGGTCTCAGCTACACCGAATTTAAATAATTATTTTATAGTTCTATTGTATAACGCAGCATTACTATTGTAATGCAGCGTTATACAATGGAAATCCAGGATATTATATTTATATTGAAATCTATTAAGAAAGGAATGTACTGATGTTTACACATCATACAAAAAAGATGATTAATAAAGACATAGACAAAAAATTAGCCACTTTTGTAGCAGTTGCGTGTTCTCTATTATTTTTATATACATGCGTTTTCGGCCAATTTATTGCCATAGTTCATCGTGCATTTTTGCTGATGTTTGGTCTTGCCATAACTTTTTTGGATCACCCCCTTGTCAAAAAAGAAGGCCATTGGAGCCGTTGGTTTGACTATTTGTTTGTATTGTTGTCCATAGGAACTTGTGCATATCCAATATTCAGCTGGAAAGATATTGTCTACCGGGCAGGTGAAGCAATGCCCTGGGATTGGTACATTGCATTTGTCTTAATACTTCTTCTTTTTGAAGCTTGCCGCAGAGTTATGGGCTTGGCAATGCCTATCATATCGGTATGCAGTTTGCTGTATGCTTTTTATGGACGTTATATGCCTTCTGTAATTGCCCACAGGGGATTTACACCTAAGCAGATGTTATCCACGATCTTTCTCACAACAGAGGGTATTTGGGGAACCGCCACAGGAGTTGGGTCCAGTGTTATTATTTACTTTTTGATTTTTACTGCGTTTCTTTCCGTAACAGGTGCGAATGATGGATTTCTTCAGATTTCTCAAAGTTTACTCGGACGTGTAAGGGGAGGACCTGCTAAGATGGCTGTCGTAGCCAGCGGTTTGTTTGGTACTATTTCAGGTTCAGCTCCTGCCAACGTTGCCGGAACTGGCTCAATCACTATACCGCTCATGAAAAAGATCGGTTATCGTCCGGAATTTGCAGGAGCAGTAGAAGCAGTTGCATCTTCCGGAGGACAGTTAGTGCCGCCTGTAATGGGTTCTGCTGCTTTCATTATGGCAGAAGTTCTGGGAATCAAATACAGTGCTGTCTGCAAAGCTGCCATTTTTCCCGCATTGCTATATTATGTTTCATGCTTTTTTATGGTAGAATTGGAATCTCGCAAGTACGGTCTCAAGGGTCTTCCCCCTGAAGAGGTACCTGTTATGAAGAAGGTGCTTAAAATATGGTGGCCTGTTCTGATTCCGTTGATCGCACTGATTGGCATGCTGGTTTCGCAGATGACTCCGTCTCGTTCTGCCTTCATATCCCTGGTTTTACTGTGGATTGTTTCATTTATGCGTCCCGAAACGAAACTTACGCCAAAGAAAGTTGTGGATGGTTTAGTTATGGGGGCGCGTGACATGGCCCCTATCTCTGTAGTCTGCGGTGTTGCCGGTATTATTATCGGTGTCCTTGGCCGTACCGGATTGGGTACTAAACTTGCAGAGGTTATTGTCAGTGTATCCGGCGGGCATATGATTATCATTTTGGTTCTGACCATGATAACATCTATTATAATGGGTATGGGTCTGCCGACTGTGGCTTGTTATATTCTGCTTGCTTTGTCTGTTGCCCCGGCAATTGCTAAAGCCGGTGCTCTTCCCATTGCGGCTCATATGTTCGTGTTTTATTTTGGTATTATTTCAGCAATTACTCCTCCGGTCGCCATAGCTTCATATACGGCATCAGGAATAGCAAAGGGGGACATGAAGCAGCTTAGCTGGATTGCTGTCAAAATGGCGGCGCCTGCTTTTATTCTGCCTTTTATGTTTGTATACGGCCCGGAAATGCTTTTTATAGGGAATGCTGTTGATATATTTGCTGTATGCTTATTCGCATTAATTGGCGTTCTGACCATGGCAATTTCTCTGCATGGTTTTCTGTGGGGGAGACTTAAAGTTCCGATGCGCATAGTACTTGGTATTGGCGCGCTGCTTATGATAGAACCTTCATATATTACGGATGCAGTTGGTTCCATTATGGTGATTATTGCTTTGGCTTGGCACTATATCGAATGTAAAAAAAATAACAGCCCATGGCTCGATAAAAAGTTGCGTGGGTCCCTTTAATTGACTATATACAAGGAGTGAGTTTTTGTGCCCGGAATATTAGAAAAGTATAAAGTTATAGATGTTTCCCGTTTTATTGCAGGGCCCTATTGCGCTATGCTGCTAGGTGATATGGGAGCAGAAGTTATTAAAATTGAAAAACCTGAGGGCGACGATGGCCGTTATATGCAGAATGCCATTGCTGATTTGAGTACGTATTTTATGTTGGCAAACCGCAATAAGAAATCAGTTACCCTAAACTTGAAAAGCCCTCGCGGGAAGGAAATATTTCTTGAATTGGTCAGGGATGCTGACGTTGTTGTTGAAAACTTCCGCCCCGGTGCTATGAAGCGCTTGGGATTTGGATATGAAGATCTGAAAAAAATAAATCCTCGTATTATTCTTACCTCAGTAACAGGTTTTGGCCAGGATGGGCCATATGCCCATCGCCCTTCCTTTGATTCGGTTGCGCAGGCAATGGGCGGTTTGATGAACCAGACAGGTGATGATAGACCTGTTCCGGCAGGCACATGGGTCGGTGACTATAGTGCGGGCTTATATGCTGCGTTTGGTACGGTACTTGCGCTGCTGCAGCGTGAGTCAACCGGCGTAGGGCAGCATGTGGATGTTTCGCTTTTGGATTCGGTTGTTTCATGGCTGCGTACATCGCCTCAGGACTTCCTGCTTTTCGGGAAGAAGCATAAACGTAAAGGCGCCAGGGATACTTACAGATGTCCGGTCGGTGCATTTGAAACAGCTGATGGATATATGTATATTACCGCTACTACACAAGATCAGTTTAAAGGGGTAGCCATTGCGGCAGGACATCCTGAATGGGCTGATGACCCCCGGTTTATCACCGAGCCCTGCCGTATGAAAAATTCTGCCGAATTAACACGTTTAATTACTGAGTGGACTATGTCCCATACAACTGATCAGGTTTTGGAAGAACTGATTAAGCATGATGTTCCCTGTGCACCGATCAATGATGTTGAGCAGGTTTTGGCAAATCCGCAAGTACAGCACCGTGAGGACATTGTGTGGGTAAAGTGCCACACCGGACAAGATATTCCGCTGCCGGGAATTGTCGTGAAGCTTAGTGAAACACCCGGCAGTATTCGTCTTGCACCTCCGAAATTAGGGGATTATAATAAAGAATTCTACGGGAAAATTATGGGGATGTCAGATGAAGAAATTGCCAAATTGCATCAAGAGGGCGTAATCTGACGATTGCTTATCTTAATTTAATATTTGTATTGGGAGGGATTAACTGTGGATGACTTTATGCCAAAAACCGAATATATAAAGGTGGAAAAAAAGGATCATATTGCAATTGTTACTATGCATCGTGCACCTGTGAATGCTGCAAACAGACAGTTTTATCAGGAAATGACAGATGTTTTCGACGCCATCGGAGCCGACAAGGAAATTAGAGTTGCTATTCTGCGCTCTGAATTTGAAAAATACTGGTGTGCCGGAAATGATATAAATGATTTTGCCGGAATGACTCCGGAATCAGGACATATTCGACACCGTGTTGTATACAATTCATTTGTTGCCGTATATGACTGCGCTGTCCCGGTAATTGCCGCCATTGATGGATATGCACTTGGTACGGGCCTTTGCTATGCAGCCGTATGTGATTTTATTATTGCAACAGATCGTGCAGTGATCGGAGCACCTGAAATTAATGTCGGCGTACTCGGCCTTGGAAAGTTTATCTCACGTATGGTTCCACAGCAGATAATGCGCAGAATGTATTTTACCGGCGCAAAAGTTAAAGCTGTGGATTTGGAGAAATGGGGATGTTTACAGGTAGTTCCGGCGGATAAGCTGATGGAAGAAGCAATGAGTCAGGCAAAAGAACTTGCGTTAAAAGCTCCGATAACTGTGCGCCTAGGCAAAGAAGCCTTAAATCGTACCGAATACATGGATTTGAAAAATGGATTTTTTATGGAGCAGTCTTATACACGCAGAGCAGGTGCCAGTGAGGATGCAAAAGAAGCGCAGCGTGCATTTTTTGAAAAACGCAATCCAGTATTTAAAAACAGATAGTACATGAAATTCATCCAAACAAATAGAAACACCTTCAGATTGATTAGGAAAAGCATCGATCCGCAGGTGTTTTTTATTTATCGATACAGTATCCGTAACAGCAGGAATTACTCAGCATGCTGTATATTGATGCAGCTTCTAGGGAGATTGAATTTTTTTGATAATATACAGGCCCAATTCGGTTATTACAGAGCCCTGTCTGGTAGTTCCCGTATGAATTAGTCCTGCATCCTTAAGGTTGATCAGTGCCCGCTTGACATTGGCTTCCGTAACAATACAATTTTCATCGTTCAATTGTGAAATGATTTTACCGCGTCCTATAGAGGAATCAGGGTACTGCGCAAGCAGATTCAATATGGAGCGCATTAACGGATCGCTTTCCAGCATTGTTTCTGTCTGTTTTATAGAAGAAATGTCATTTATGATATAGTTAGGAATATCATCGGCTGCAACGGTTTTGCTGTCACCAGCCGAGTAGAAAAGATATTCCAAAACGTTGCGGAGTTCTCGAAAGTTACCGGGCCAGTCGTAATATTGCAGGATTGTCAGTACGTCCGGTTCAAATTTCTTAGTCTCTCCAAAGCGTTCAATCAGATAAGTATCTATAAATTCCGGTATTTCATTTCTCATTTCACGTAAAGGGACAGTTTGTATCGGGAGTACATTGAGACGGAAAAATAAATCATTTCGGAAAGTACCATTTTCAACCATAGATGGCAAATTCCTATTTGTAGCTGCAATGACCCGGACGTTTATCGGAGTTGGCTGCTCGGCTCCGACCCGGATAATTTCACGCTCTTCCAGTACACGCAGAAGTAATAGCTGTATATGCAGCGGCGCATCGCCGATTTCATCAAGAAAGATGGTCCCGCCGTTTGCAATTTCAAACACGCCGCGCTTTCCGCTCTTTTTTGCATTGGTAAATGCTCCTTCAACATAGCCGAACAGTTCGCTTTCCATTATACTCTGCGGAATAGACGCAAGATTTACCGCAACAAAGGGACTGTTTGCCCGGGGAGATTCATTGTGGACTGCTTGTGCAAAAAGCTCTTTTCCTGTACCGCTTTCGCCGGTCAGTAATATTGTTTGATTAGTTTTAGCAAAACGCTTTGCAATGTTCTTAGCCTTCTGAATAGCCGCACTCTTTCCCCAAATATCTTCAAAGGTATACTTTGCAGAAAATGACTTAGAGTGAAGCTTGCGCTGAACGTTTGTTGCCAGATTCTGAATCTGGTCAATACTTTTGAAGGTATAAAGACAATGTTGTGCATTGTCAATTTGGATATAACTTTTACTGCAGTGATAGGATTTTCCTTTGTGCTTGAAAAGGATTGCATCGGGTTCCCTTTCAATGTAATTACCGCTGCCGGTCTGCATTTCATCAGAAAACTGCTTCTCTACAAGCTGTAATCCATCATTGAGCAGCACTTTTGATGAACCGAATATTTCATAAATTATGCGATTAGTCAGTACAATATTATCTCGTTCGTCCAACGCAATAATTCCCTCATCAATATCTCGAAGAATGGCCTCCTGGTAAATACGCAAGTTTTCCGAAGTGTTTAGATAGCGGTGCATATTACGTCCCCAATCAATATGCGGCCGCAGATATTGCATTTCAAAAATGTTGAGGTAATTGATGTCAAGTCCCAATATACTGATGATCTCGGCAAAGGTTTTATAGGAAAGAACTCGGGGGCCGATATCGATAATTTGAGAAATACCGGAAGGACAGTAGGATAGCATATGGGGGGTAATGATCAGGTCATAATTTTTGGGATTAATTTTTTTATTATTCCAATAGGGTTCATAAACCAGATGATCCATACCCATTTTTATAAGCTGTTGAATTACCTCTTCTGAAGCTTCTTCCGGGTTTGCAACCAGTAGTGCACGCTGTCCCCGTGGTATACGAAGGAGCTGCTCAAAGTTTTTACCGGACACAATTCTATAACCGTTTATTACCTGAGTGCCGGGGAAAAAACTCTCGGCATATTTGTAATTATAATATCCGGAGCTAACCACCAGATCGACTGTATGAGGAACAATTTTACCTTCTTCTACGGCATAACTGTATACTTCAACATCCCTTCCGATAACCTTTTGGATGCTTTCCGCCATCAATTCACTAGTTTCCAGCAGCATTGAAACAAAAGCAAGCTGCTTTTTGCGGCGACTCATAAAAGTGACCCCCTTTTAAGCTCACATTAGTATGAACAATGTATTTGGATTAGTAATTAAGATTTATGCATCCTAATAGTGACATTATACTTGTTTCGACATAATATGTCAAAATTAGACCAGTAATAATGGAATTTTGTTTAATTGGTGCTTTTCAGTAATATTACAGTATCTTGGCACTTTGATGTGTTACGTCGGCACATTCATCAAGTTGGCACAGATGTTGCTTGTAATATATTATAATATTATATGTTATAGAAACTAGATAGGAGGATGAATATGTCAAATGTATTAACAGAAAAGAATGACGGCATAGGTTTCATATGGATCAACCGTCCCGAGGTGCATAATGTATTAAACCAAGAGATTTGGCGTGAGGTTCGTGACGCTTTTGTACTACTGGATAATGACGACGAAGTGCGGGTCATAATCGTCAGCGGAAAGGGGGACAAAGCGTTTGTAGCCGGTTCTGATGTTAAGTACCTTAGAAAGCGTACTGTTGTCCAAACTCTTGATCGTGAAACCCCTTTAATAGTGAATCAGATTGCTGAGATCGCCAAGCCAACCATTGCAGCAGTTAACGGCTATGCATTAGGCGGCGGCTGTGAGTTGGCGCTGGCCTGTGATATCCGCATTGCCAGTGAGCGTGCAAAAATTGGCCAGACTGAGATCAATGTCGGTGTTATTCCCGGCGCAGGCGGTACTCAGAGGCTCTGTCGGCTGGTCGGACTGGGCAAAGGCCTTGAACTGGTGCTTACCGGTGCAGCCTTAGATGCTCGGGAAGCGGAAAAGATCGGTCTGGTCAATAAGGTTGTCCCTCATGAAACGCTCATGGATGAAGCAATCAAAATGGCAAATCAAATCAAGAGCAAGAGCCCTATTATAGCACGGCTTGCCAAGGCGTCCTGCAAGTATGGTTACGGTACGGATATGAATACCGCTCTTCTGGTGGAAAGTCTTTATCAGACTATTGTCTTCGGTACAGATGATCATTATGAGGGGATTGATGCTTTCTTAGAAAAACGTGAGCCGGCTTTCACCGGAAAATAAAAAGCAGCAGGTATCAGCAGCATCTGACGGTTCATTGGCTAAGTCCGGTGAGGAAGGCAAAATAATTGGTCCTGAAAGAAAAGGATGGGAGCAGCACGGAAGGGCACTCGATAAAAAATAATACGGAAAGGAACTGGCATGCACAGTATCTAACAGTGCATCGGGGCGCAAGAAATGTATAACAATTTAGTTGTAGATTATAAGGATGGCATTGCAATTATTGCAATAAACAGGCCAAAGGCATTGAATGCATTGAATATAGAGACTCTAAAGGAATTGGATTCAGCTTTGAAAGAGGCCTGCACAAATTGTGAAATCAAAGCTGTTATTATTACAGGAAGCGGTGAGAAGGCTTTTGTTGCAGGTGCGGATATTGTAGCGTTCAGCAGTCTTACCGTACTGGAAGCACGAGATATGGCCGTATTGGCACAAAGGGTTTTTAATTACATAGAAGAAATCGATAAGCCTGTTATAGCAGCAGTAAACGGTTATGCTTTGGGAGGCGGCTGTGAGCTTGCGATGGCCTGCGATATAAGAATTGTATCAAATAAAGCGAAGTTTGGCCAGCCTGAGGTTAATTTGGGAATTATTCCATGCTTCGGCGGAACTCAAAGGCTGCCGAGATTGATAGGTAAGGGCAGAGCAAAATACTACATTTATACCGGTGAAATGATATCTGCAGAAGAGGCCTTCCGTTTAGGCTTGGCAGATAAGGTTACAGAGGCGGAAATGCTGATGGAAGAAAGCATAAAAATTGCAAAAATAATTATGTCAAAAGCTCCGGTTGCCGTGAAGATGGCAAAAAAGGCAATAAACAACGGCTTGAATGTTGACCTGAAATCAGGTTTGGCCTATGAAGCGGAAGCATTTACTACAACATTCAGTACGGAAGACAGGACTGAAGGCATGAGAGCTTTCATTGAAAAGCGCAGTTCAGAATTTAAAGGGAAGTAGCGTATTATAATATAGTAACCAGCGGCAGAGGCCGAAACATAAGAATTTAGTGGGAGGAGATTATATGCAATTTTTTGAATTTACCGAAGATCAGGAATTACTGAGAAAAGCGGTGC
>DAOLPD010000031.1:0-22462 GCA_035417425.1 Bacillota bacterium | reverse complement strand
ATTATGGACTCCGGTAATGCGTAACGGATATATAAAATTTCCGAGGCCTGATGAATGTCTTATTAAGAGAGATCTTACAGCGATGAAGCCAAAACTGTTTGATAAAAATAATTTCAGCGGTCTTGAGGAATTCGTAAAGGAGGAAGAGGCTTATGAGCTGGATACATAAGCTTTATGACACCTATGAGAATTGCAAGAGTGAGGTAGGAGTTATAAAGGATGAAAAAACGCCGCTCCTTCCAGTGGCTCATTCTACTCAGAATGCACAGATAGAGGTTGTTCTTAATGGAGCCGGAGATTTCTTAAGAGCAAGATTACTTAATAAGAATGAAGGAACTACTGTCATTCCTGTAAATGAAGATTCGGCAGCAAGGGGAAATGGTATATTACCACACCCCCTTTGTGATAAGTTGCAGTATATTGCGGGAGATTATGCCGATTATGTGGATAAGAAAAAAAGCGAGGAATTCTACGAGAAATATATAAAGCAGCTTGAAGATTGGTGCAAATCGCAGTATTGCAATAAAAAGGTCAATGCTATATACAGATATTTAAGAATGAAGGTACTTATATCTGATCTGATAAATCAGAAGCTGTTGATTTGCGACGATAACGGTAGGCTTGCTAAAGGAGTGAAGCTTGGGACGATTGCGCAAGAGGATGCTTTTGTACGATTCAGGGTTGAAATACCGGGAGAGGTCCAATCAGCTGTATGGCTTGATCCCGAAGTATATAGAGACTATACAGATTACTATCTGAGTCTCCAAAAGGATGTCGATCTTTGCTATGTAAAAGGAAAAACAGTACCCTGCTCGGAAAAGCATCCGTCTAAAGTAAGAAATACAGGAGATAAGGCAAAACTTATTTCGGCTAATGATGAATCAGGATTCACATATCGCGGGCGGCTTTCAGATAAGAAACAGGTTGTAAGTATTGGATATGAAATATCACAAAAGGCGCATAATGCTTTACGCTGGTTGATTGATAAGCAGGGGTACAAAAATGGGGATCAGGTTATAGTAGCTTGGGGTACAAAGAATCAAGACTTACCGGGACTTCTTGAAGACACACAGGATAGTATTTTTGGCGAAGAAGAAATCCCTGCAATTTCAACGGAAAAAGATTTTGCGACTAGACTAAATCATGCAATTGCAGGATATGGGTGTGATCTTGATACAAAGGCAGAAGTTGTGATTATGGCACTGGACGCTGCGACAACAGGTCGGTTATCAATCACTTATTACAGGGAGATTGGGGCTTGGGATTTTCTTAAAAGACTGGAGCATTGGCATAGTACCTGCAGCTGGAAGCACACATATAAAAAAGTATCAGATGGGGCAGATGAAAAGGGAAAAGAAAAGTATAAATATATTATGTTTTACGGAGCCCCCTCACCTAAGGATATAGCTTTTGCTGCTTATAGTGATAAAGTAAGTGATAAATTAAAGAAGGCAACAGTAGAAAGACTGTTGACATGTATTGTTGATAGCGCAAAGATACCCTATGACATTGTTAATTCGGCAATTAACAGAGCTTCAAATCCGGTTTCCATGGAAAAGTGGGAATGGGAGAAAACATTATCAATAGCTTGTGCCTTGGTAAAAAAATATAGACACGATAAATTTAAGGAGGAATGGTCGATGTCGCTCGATGAGAACTTGAGAGATAGGAGCTATCTTTTCGGTAGGCTTTTAGCCACCGCACAGCAGATAGAAGAGTATGCGTTATCCATGACGGGAGAGAAAAGAGAAACAAATGCTGAAAGATTGATGCATCAATTCAAGCTTCATCCGTATAAAACCTGGGGAATAATTACCGATAAGCTTAGGCCTTATATTGCAAGATTAGGTCCAAAAGGGGCAAGTCTGACAGAGCTTATGACGAGGATTAACTCAATGCTGACATATGAGAATTTTACAAGTCTCAGGCAATTAGAAGACAGCTATATATTAGGATATTATTGTCAACGACAGGTTTTTATAGATGAAAAGAACAAGAGAATTGATGAAAAACAAAAAAAGAAATTAGAAATGATAAAAGGGGAGGAGAACATAAATGAGTAGATTTGAAAACAAGGTCGATTTTGCAGTAATCATATCCGTAAAGAATGCAAATCCCAATGGAGATCCGTTAAATGGGAACAGGCCTAGGGAAAATTATGATGGATTTGGTGAAATATCCGATGTCTGTATCAAAAGGAAAATACGGAATCGTTTACAGGATATGGGACAAGAAATATTTGTACAATCTGATGAAAGAAGAACAGACGGATATAGAAGCCTCAAGGACAGGGCGGATGGGTGTAAGGAGCTAAAGGAAGCGGGAAAGGATAAGGAAAAATATGCTCTAATTGCGTGTGAAAAATGGATTGATGTTAGAAGTTTCGGTCAAGTTTTTGCATTTAAAAAGGGAGATGAGGATAATTCTGTTTCAATAGGGATAAGAGGGCCTGTTTCAGTTCATTCAGCGGTAAGTATTTCACCAATAGAAATTTCGAGTATGCAGATAACAAAAAGTGTTAATAGTGAAACTCAGAAAGATCCTGATAAGAAGGGCTCCGATACAATGGGCATGAAGCACAGGGTTGAGTTTGGTATTTATGTGATCTATGGGAGCATTAATACACAGTTGGCTTCAAAGACTGGTTTTACTCAGGAAGACAGCGAGCTCATTAAACAGGCTCTGATAACACTGTTTGAGAATGATTGTTCTTCTGCCCGCCCTGATGGGAGCATGGAAGTAAATAAGGTCTTTTGGTGGAAGCATAATTCTCAGACTGGACAATATTCTTCTGCAAAGGTTCATAGAAGTCTGCGGATCGTACCCAAAACTGAGATTCCTAAGAGCGTCGATGACTATGATATTACAATAGATGCATTGGAAGGCCTCACTCCTGAGATATATGACGGAATATAAAGAGGAAGAGTTTCTGCTTCTGTCCGGGATACAGCACTTTGTATTCTGCAAACGCCAGTGGGCTTTGATACATATTGAACAGCAGTGGCAGGATAATCTCCGTACTATTGAGGGAGAAATTATGCATGAGAAAACACATGACAATACTATAAAAGAATCCCGCGGTGATTTGATTATATCTCGAGGCATGGGAATTTTCTCAACTTCTTTAGGTTTGACCGGAGCTTGTGATGTTATTGAATTCCATAGGTCATCGGAAGGGATAAGCATATTTGGCAGGGATGGAACATATAAACCGATTCCAGTAGAGTATAAAAGGGGAAAACCAAAAGAAAACGAGTCCGATGTACTGCAGCTATGTGCTCAGGCTATATGTCTCGAAGAAATGCTTTTATGTGAAATCCCGGAAGCCTTTTTATTCTATGGAGAAACCAGACGCAGGTTAAAAATTGTACTCGATGAAACGCTGCGTAATCAAGTTAGAGCAATTGCCAGAGAAATGCATGAATTATATGATAGGAGGTACACACCTAAAGTTAAACCGTCTAAAAGCTGCAAAGCGTGTTCACTTACTGAAATTTGCATACCGAAGCTATGCAAAAACCCATCCACTGCTTATTATATTAATAAGAACTTATCGGAGGTGGAGGAATGAGGAAGTTGTTGAATACACTCTATGTCACATCTCCGGATACTTATTTATCACTTGACGGAGAAAACATTGTGATTCTGAAAGATGAAGCGGAAGTATCAAGAATTCCGTTGCATAACCTTGAGGGGATTGTTGCTTTCGGCTATACTGGAGCAAGTCCAGCATTGATGGGTGCTTGTGCAAAGCATAGTATAGCATTGAGCTTTATGAAATCGAGCGGGAAATTTCTTGCAAGAGTTGTCGGTGAGGTCAGAGGGAATGTTACTTTGAGAAAATCCCAATACAGACTTTCGGACTGTCAGGAAGAAAGTACAAAAATTGCCAGGAATTACATTATTGGAAAGATTTTTAACACTCGTTGGGTTGTTGAGCGTGCAACCCGTGATTATGCAGTAAGGCTTGATGTAGATAAGCTAAAAGGAGTCTCTAAGATACTTGCGAATTCTCTGAAATTAGCTGCACAAAGTGAGAATCTGGAACAGCTTCGAGGAGTTGAGGGGGAAGCGGCATCACAGTATTTTCGTGTATTTGACGATTTAATCCTTCAGCAAAAGGAATCCTTCTATTTTCACAATCGCAATAAGCGCCCTCCTCTTGACAATGTTAATGCTATGTTGTCATTTGTGTATACTCTATTGGCCCATGATGTTGCAGCAGCACTGGAAACAGTAGGGCTGGATCCTTATGTAGGTTTTTTACACCGGGATAGACCAGGACGGGTATCCCTTGCCCTTGATATGATGGAAGAACTGCGGCCAGTTTATGCAGACAGGTTTGTTATATCATTGATCAACAAAAGAGAAGTAAATGCGACGGGCTTTACTAAAAAAGAAAATGGCGCTGTTATAATGGAGGATGATACAAGGAAAACAATCTTGAGGGCATGGCAAATAAGAAAGCAAGAGAGAATTACACATCCATTTTTGCAGGAAAAAATAGAATGGGGACTTGTTCCTTATGCTCAGGCAATGCTGTTAGCCAGATTTATCCGAGGCGATTTAGATGGATATCCGCCGTTCATGTGGAAGTAGGTGATGAAATGCTGGTGCTTATAACTTATGATGTGAATACAGAAACGCCACAGGGAAGAAAACGTTTGCATCAGGTTGCGAAGCAATGCAAGAACTATGGACAACGTGTTCAAAATTCAGTTTTTGAATGTATAATGGATGCGGCTAAATGCCGTGAGGTAAAACATAAGCTTGAACAGATTATTGATAAGGATAAAGACAGTTTGAGGTTTTACTACCTTGGAAATAATTATAAAGGCAAGGTTGAGCATGTAGGTGCAAAGGCATCCTTCAATGTAGAGGATACTCTTATAATTTAGTGCGAATATATAGCATACATAAATGCCCGAAGGTTTCGCACCATAAATACAGATAAAAATGTTTATAATTTGTAAACTCTTTGATGGGAGTAATTGTTTTTATAATAAAAAATTTAAGAAATGAGTAAAAAACTAATAAAAATGATATATTTTTGTTCATTTTTGCTGTCGCTCCCCACGGGGGAGCGTGGATTGAAATATCAACCGGCCTGGGTGATACCAAATCATCAAAAAGTCGCTCCCCACGGGGGAGCGTGGATTGAAATATCACTTGCCCTCCCTTTGTTACGTCATATGCAGTCGCTCCCCACGGGGGAGCGTGGATTGAAATTGGCTATTACGTCGTTTATTGCGATTTATTTGTATGTCGCTCCCCACGGGGGAGCGTGGATTGAAATAGAAGGATATAAAAAGCTTGAAGAGCTTAGCAAAAGTCGCTCCCCACGGGGGAGCGTGGATTGAAATCCTTCTTAGATTGTTGTCAACAACATCATCAAGTCGCTCCCCACGGGGGAGCGTGGATTGAAATGCCCGGATAAGGTAGTAATAATAAGTTGATGCCGTCGCTCCCCACGGGGGAGCGTGGATTGAAATTCATGCAATATACAGGCTTAAAGGATAAGAATGGCGTCGCTCCCCACGGGGGAGCGTGGATTGAAATTCTATCATCAATTAAGCCTTGTCTATCAGGAATTACGTCGCTCCCCACGGGGGAGCGTGGATTGAAATTCTCAGGTATCTTAATGATCTTGCTTATCTCCTTGTCGCTCCCCACGGGGGAGCGTGGATTGAAATCCCTCCGCTTGCCTTATTACCTGCCTCTTGCAGTGTCGCTCCCCACGGGGGAGCGTGGATTGAAATAGTATCAATTATAGCTTCTATTATTTCATTTTTATGTCGCTCCCCACGGGGGAGCGTGGATTGAAATTTTCCTCTTGCCATAATACTCACCTACCTTTTATGTCGCTCCCCACGGGGGAGCGTGGATTGAAATCAGCTCTGTGCCATCCATCTTTTAAGCCGATATTGGTCGCTCCCCACGGGGGAGCGTGGATTGAAATCTTTAGCACTCTACCCAGCCTAAACATTGCGTTGTCGCTCCCCACGGGGGAGCGTGGATTGAAATCAATGTACCAAGTAATAACTCAAAACCTTTCCATGGTCGCTCCCCACGGGGGAGCGTGGATTGAAATATCCTCTTTTGGTATGTATTTTTCGTATAGTGCCAGGTCGCTCCCCACGGGGGAGCGTGGATTGAAATAACATGTCTACCTGGTCTTTCTGTCGGCAATAAATGTCGCTCCCCACGGGGGAGCGTGGATTGAAATCAATACTGCAACGGTTACGTGATGGCAGAATGTGGCGTCGCTCCCCACGGGGGAGCGTGGATTGAAATTTTTGCCGTGTCCGTTACTGCAACCGTTTCCTTCGGTCGCTCCCCACGGGGGAGCGTGGATTGAAATAATCATATGCGGATTCATTGGAGATATGACATTCGTCGCTCCCCACGGGGGAGCGTGGATTGAAATTTAATCTCAAATCCCATCATTGCTAATGCTCTACGTCGCTCCCCACGGGGGAGCGTGGATTGAAATCTCTTTGACAACAAACTCCTGCAAGTCCTCCGGCAAGTCGCTCCCCACGGGGGAGCGTGGATTGAAATTGTTGGCTTGTGGTTTTGATATTAACTCGCCGTTAGTCGCTCCCCACGGGGGAGCGTGGATTGAAATATACCATGTTATACCATTGATGTCCGTCTGCTTTGGTCGCTCCCCACGGGGGAGCGTGGATTGAAATACCCCTCCCTCCTATATTGCGCTAAATAAACATTTGTCGCTCCCCACGGGGGAGCGTGGATTGAAATTTTACGGCTCCATGCTCAACACAGTATCACCTTGTCGCTCCCCACGGGGGAGCGTGGATTGAAATTTTAGTAGCCTTTCATAGTTGTTACATGCTTCTACGTCGCTCCCCACGGGGGAGCGTGGATTGAAATCGGTTGCCCTTGCCCTCTCGTGCTCTCTGTTGGGTGTCGCTCCCCACGGGGGAGCGTGGATTGAAATTCAAAATTGTCAAATCCGTTTTTCTGGGCTTGTCGTCGCTCCCCACGGGGGAGCGTGGATTGAAATCGTGGTGCTGCTGAATTTGTATGTTTGGCATAGCGTCGCTCCCCACGGGGGAGCGTGGATTGAAATATGGGATTTTGACTGTGACGGGGATGCTTATATTGTCGCTCCCCACGGGGGAGCGTGGATTGAAATGCATATCCGAATGATTTTAGTACTGTTTTGCATAGTCGCTCCCCACGGGGGAGCGTGGATTGAAATTTTAGTGGATTGTATTGCCTCAGCTATCTTTTGGCGTCGCTCCCCACGGGGGAGCGTGGATTGAAATCCATTAAGTAATCCTAATACATCATGTTGAATATGGTCGCTCCCCACGGGGGAGCGTGGATTGAAATTATGCCAGTCTAATGCTGTATAGGCTACTACCGCCGTCGCTCCCCACGGGGGAGCGTGGATTGAAATTATTCTCTTGAAGTTTTATAAATTTGAGTTATCCGTCGCTCCCCACGGGGGAGCGTGGATTGAAATATTTATGACATTGATCAAGTAAGAATGACCATAGGTCGCTCCCCACGGGGGAGCGTGGATTGAAATTATGATATGTTTTCACAATCACCCCAGCGGGGACCGTCGCTCCCCACGGGGGAGCGTGGATTGAAATTTACAGGAATATACATCATAGAAACAGGACAAGTGCGTCGCTCCCCACGGGGGAGCGTGGATTGAAATATCCATACCCTCAAATGTCAGCTTTGATTTCCCCCGTCGCTCCCCACGGGGGAGCGTGGATTGAAATAGAACTGGCCTTAGGATATCAGGGCGCTGCCGGAGGTCGCTCCCCACGGGGGAGCGTGGATTGAAATTATATAGAAATCAAGCATATGTGTTAAGTGATGTTGTCGCTCCCCACGGGGGAGCGTGGATTGAAATTCTTTACCAATGGAAAAATTGAAAAGATAAAAAAAGTCGCTCCCCACGGGGGAGCGTGGATTGAAATATTACTGTAGCTAATATTTGGTACTCAGGCATGGGTCGCTCCCCACGGGGGAGCGTGGATTGAAATATTATTTATTTAATGTGTTTATAAAAACTGTGTGTCGCTCCCCACGGGGGAGCGTGGATTGAAATATATTTGCTCCTTGTTTATCTTAAAGTCAAATAGCGTCGCTCCCCACGGGGGAGCGTGGATTGAAATTATTTGCATTGTTTACCTCCCCATATACCGCCCTTGTCGCTCCCCACGGGGGAGCGTGGATTGAAATCATTTTTATTCTCCTATGTATTGTATTTCCGACTGTCGCTCCCCACGGGGGAGCGTGGATTGAAATCTTTGAATGATTCGTATTCTGATACATTGTCGGCAGTCGCTCCCCACGGGGGAGCGTGGATTGAAATATCAGGTAATATCTTTACCGGTATCAAATATCCGTGTCGCTCCCCACGGGGGAGCGTGGATTGAAATTTTATCAGGACATTCAAAATATTTATACATTTAGGTCGCTCCCCACGGGGGAGCGTGGATTGAAATAAAATGTTGGTGTTGCAGGATTAACACAGTTTGTGTCGCTCCCCACGGGGGAGCGTGGATTGAAATATCTGGATAGCCGGAAGTTTGCGGGATTTTGGGGTCGCTCCCCACGGGGGAGCGTGGATTGAAATTAGCACCTATCATGCTGTCACCCTTAACCTTCAGGTCGCTCCCCACGGGGGAGCGTGGATTGAAATTTCAATGGTTCCGGGTATGTCAGGGTTCGCATGTGTCGCTCCCCACGGGGGAGCGTGGATTGAAATTATATGCGTCTCTTCGTTCAGACACCATAGTTCGAGGTCGCTCCCCACGGGGGAGCGTGGATTGAAATATCTTCTTTTGGATTCAACTTGTCTTTAATATAGGTCGCTCCCCACGGGGGAGCGTGGATTGAAATCTCCCTGCCCCCTTTGGGTTTCTTGTTTTTTCATCGTCGCTCCCCACGGGGGAGCGTGGATTGAAATAGCCTTATGAATATGGTCATGAAGCTAGAAAAAGTCGCTCCCCACGGGGGAGCGTGGATTGAAATACACGTTTTGTCTTTTGCAGTTCTCTTTTTAGGAGTCGCTCCCCACGGGGGAGCGTGGATTGAAATAGCCTTATGAATATGGTCATGAAGCTAGAAAAAAGTCGCTCCCCACGGGGGAGCGTGGATTGAAATTCCCAATTCTTCCTTACTATAAACCATAAAAACCCGTCGCTCCCCACGGGGGAGCGTGGATTGAAATTCCAATGTCAGACGCAAGCCTTAAAGGTTGCCACAAGTCGCTCCCCACGGGGGAGCGTGGATTGAAATGGATATGCGAAGTCGGAGGAAATACAAAAGAAACACGTCGCTCCCCACGGGGGAGCGTGGATTGAAATCTAACTCGTCTAGTTGATAAAGTTCTAACTCTCCGCGTCGCTCCCCACGGGGGAGCGTGGATTGAAATAGCTCTGAGATTGGCAATATCCTTTGCATATTCCCGTCGCTCCCCACGGGGGAGCAACTAACTTTACAAAATTATATGTTGCTGGATATTCAGTAAAAGGTTAATATTAGGTTATATAGAATACCCAAGAGGGCAGTTGGTTTATAATAGCTGACAGTACTTGTTTGTTCTTTAAATCAATGATTTGCTCAATATTGTAAAGGAAGTGTTGATTATGCAGTTTAAGACTGTTACCGAATATTCCAATGAGTTGCATCAATTGCTGGTTTCAGTATCAAAGCATCTGTACTTTGGCAGTGATGGTTATGCCAGATATCAAGATAAACCAATGGATGTGAATATAACGAACTATCATAGATCAAATAAAGATCATCTTGTTTATTATATTATAAGAGATCATTTCAGCGGAACATTTACTTTCCGGATTGCTTCCACAAAAAGACTTATTCCTCTTGCTGACTTTTTATACTATGCCTGGAGTGAAGATGCGGAGGAGGAAAAATTTATCTATGGAATGCCTGACAACATTTTTATTCCTCAAACGATCAGCACAGAGGAGCTCTTTTCGGGATTAAGAAGCCTTGGTATTAATCCGCTGAATCCTCCCAGTGGTTTTGCCTCAGGTATTAGGGTTATAAGAGACATTGAAGATAATCTTTGTTTTCATATGGGCAGGACAGCAGACCATAGTCTGGAGGGTATGAACAAATTACGTGCTAAAGTATATGACTATCTTATCAATTCATTTTTCAGGAATAATTATTTCGACAAATGGAAAGCAAATTTACCGTCAAAGTCACATCCTAAAATTGTCCCTCCATACGCTGATTTTATACGTCACTTTAGTAAAAATGATACTGGGAGTACCGGTTTGATTCTGGTGAGCCAGGAAAGGCAAAGTCAAAAAAAGAAAAAAGCAGCTAGCGTCTATCCAAGGTTTTCACAGACAAAACTCAATCAAGCGCAAGGTATAATCTATGATGCATTGGATGAACCAAATAGACAAAAACGTCTTGCCTTGGCAAGGAAAGCATTGAACATATCGCCTTACTGTGCTGACGCTTATAATTTATTGGCTGGAGAAAGTGAATCATTAGAGGAGCGGCTGGAATTATACGAGCAAGGTGTAAATGTCGGTCGTATAGCTCTCGGTGATTCATTTTTCAAAGAGAATACGGGTTATTTTTGGGGAGTTTTTGAAACCCGGCCTTATATGAGAGCATTAGCTGGTTTTTCAGGATGCCTTTGGAGTAAAGGAAGACGGCAGGAAGCTATTGATAACTATCAGGAGATGATCAAATTAAATCCCAATGATAATCAGGGGATCCGCTACACCTTGATCAACTGCCTTTTGACTGAAGGAATGAATGAGGAGGCCGAGAAGCTCCTTTCGGAGTATAATGAGTCAACTTGCTTCATGCTTTATAGCCAGGCACTTTTATATTTTATAAAGTCAGGTGGAATCAAGTCTGCGGGATATCTGAAACAGGCATTTGAATCAAACCCCTATGTGCCCCAATATTTATTGGGGAAAAAGCATATCCCCTGGTATCATCCTGATATGTATTCATTTGGAAGTGAGGAAGAGGCTATAATATATTCGGCTGATGCGAATGAGGCTTGGAAAACAGTGCCGGGTGCTCTGGATTGGTTGGTTGCAGAATTAGGAGGCTGTAAATTATGAATGCATTTACCAGGTCAGTCAAACAAGTTATTAAAGGTGCCTTCAAAGCCTTTCAGACATTTCCTGCTTCCATTGCTTGTGCTCTGGCATTTGCGGCAGTTACTGTCATAAGGATTCAGCTTGATTGGCCCCAGCAGGAACCATTGAATTTTCTCTTCAATTGTCTGCATTGGGCTTTTGCTGTAGGTGCCATATTCAGCCTGGCGTCAATTACAGCTGCCCAAAGCCGCTATAATAATGCCGGTGCTTTTGTTATCTCCAATATACTTGGTGTGGGAGCCGCGGCGCTGACATTTTTGCTTATGTACAATTTCGGCGGGACAGATCCGGCAGCGGAAGGATACCGGTATGCTATGGTCTCGGGCATGGCTGCTGCACGTGCAGGTGCAGTTATTTTAGTAAGCTTTATTGTATTTGTAATATCTGCGGGATATCCGAAGGGGCAATCGGATTTTGCCCGCTCATTTTTTATGACTCACAAGGCTTTCTTTATTGCCCTGCTTTATGGATTGGTTATATTGGGAGGAGCATCCGGTGTTGCAGGTGCTGTTCAGGCTCTGCTGTACCGCAGTATGAGTGAAAAGGTATACTTGTACATTGGAACTTTGGCCGGGTTTTTGGCTTATACGATTTTTGCCGGATATTTTCCGGATTTCCGCAGGGGGCATATTGATGAAAAGCGTGAGGTTGCACAGAATCAGCCCCGATTTATAGAGATTCTGTTCGGATATATTATGGTTCCGATTGTATTGGCTCTGACTGTCGTTCTGCTTATATGGTCGGGAAAGACAATACTGGGCGGGATGAAGGTACCCTTCGTAAGGCTTTCCTCAATTGCAGCCTCTTATGCCGCCGGTGGTATCTGGCTCCATATGATGGTTACTCATCATGAGTCCCGGGTGGCAAGGCTATACAGACGGGTTTATCCTGTTGCTGCATTGGTAATACTTGCATTTGAAGCATGGGCTTTAGTGATGCAGCTGCAAAAGTACGGTATGAAAATAACTGAGTATTCCTTTACTCTGATTTGGATTGCTGCAGTTGCGGCAGTTGTACTGCTGCTTCTGAAGAAGCATGAAGCACATAGAATAATTGCATTGGTTATTTGCTTTGCAGCTGTTTTTTCGGTTTTGCCGGTTTTTGGCTATAATGCTCTTCCGGTAGCTTCCCAGGTCAGCAGGCTGGAAAAGCTGCTTGTAAGCCAGGGTATGCTTAAAGAGGGCAGACTGGTCCCGTCAAAGGCAGAGCCGGAGCAGTCCGTACGGGAAGCTATAACTGACGCTGTTTTATACATTGCTGATTCAAGGGATGCTAAGCTGCCGGCCTGGTTTGACAAAGACCTGAGCAGGAATGAGACTTTTAAAAATAAGCTGGGCTTTGAGCAAACTTGGCCAAAGCCTGAAGACATTGATTGGGAGGAACCCGGAAGGTTTATGTCGACATCCCTTTATCTAAGATCAAGTGCTGTTGATATAAGCGGCTATCAATGGGCAGTCAGCTCTTTGGAGAGCTATGCAAAAGGAGATAAAGAGCTTATTGTTGAGGGTGAAAGAGGGTTATATAAGATTTATTGGGATAGGAATTCTCCCACAGGGATACCTTCATTGACGATAAAGCTGGATGAAAAAGTGATTTTAGAAAAGGACATGAATGATTATATTGATAGAATAACTTCAAAATACCCTCCCGGGAGTGAAGGGTCCCATGAAGCGGATATTGAGGATATGAGCCTTGTTCTGGAGGTTCCGGAAGTCACTGTTATGCTTGTTTTTGATAATGTTGACATAAATGTTAATCCCAGGGAAGATATTATAAATTACTGGATGAATCTGCGTTCACTATATATGAAAGAGAAGTAGCAGTTTTCTTATAAGGCAGAGGGTTATACCTTAAGCATCATCTATTTAGCCGATTCTAGTTTGATTTGCATTTCCCCGTTGACGATACAGCATTATGCCGATATAATGAAAGTGAGTAATCACTTATTTAATCGTATAGGAAATTATTATTTCCCGTGCGGTGGGAGAGGTAGGTGCAGGGATGGGTAACAGCGGCGAAACGCAAGACAGGATACTGAATACTGCGATTATGCACTTTGCAAAATCCGGGTATCATGGCACCAAGACTGCGGACATCGCAAAAGATTCGGGAGTATCTGAAGGTACGGTATTCAAGTATTACGGCACCAAAAAGGATATACTTCGGAGTGCAATGAGTAAAATTGTACACAGCATTATTCCCGGTATTATGTTTGGACCCGGGTTGGATCTGCAGGGTATGGTTTGTTCTCCTGATCCCAAGGGAGAGCTGAAGAAGGCCCTGAGAAGCAGAATAGATAAGATTAACCAGAATATTGGCGCCTTCAAGGTACTTATAAATGAGGTTCAGTACCATGAGGATATTCTGAATGAGTATACAGGACTGTTTGTGCCCAAAGCAATAAATATGATAGAAGAATACATTGCTTTGGGTATTTCCAAGGGAATATTCAGGCAGATGGATCCTCACACAGCTGCAAGAAGCATGGTGGGAATGATGGCTACGATGGTATTGGAACGCAATGTACTGAAGAGACCTGTGGACTTTGACAATGAGTTGGATACTGTGCTGGATATATTTTTTAATGGAATATGTGTCGGAAAAGAGGGGTAAAAATGACAGGAAGGAAAAAGCTCGTCATACCTGCAGCCGTTCTGTTAATTGCGGTTATCGGATACATGGGATATGCATATATGAGGTCAGCCGCAGCGGAAGCCCGGGACTATGTTTTCTATGGCACTGCTGAAGGGGAACAGATAGATATCAGCGCTGAGATCAACGGAAAGATAAAGGAGATAAGGGTCCAGGAGGGGCAAATGGTTGAGGCGGGCAGTTTGCTTGCTGTGATCGATGCTCCCGAGAATCTTATAAAGGCAGAGCAGTCCGAGATATCTGTAGAAAGTGCGGAAAATGAGCTGAAGAAGCTTGAAGAGGGAAACAGGGAAGAGGAGATAAATATCCAGAGAGCCTTGGTGGAACAAGCAGAGGCAGCTATGAGACAGGCAGAAAACGCTGTAAAGCAGGGGGCAGCTTTGGCAGGCCAGGCTGAACAGAATCTGAAATCCGCCCGGGAGGATTATTCTTTGAAAAAAGACCGGTACGATGATATAAAGGTGCTTTTTGAGAATGGTGCTGTATCTCAGCAGGATTTCAGGAATGCGGAATATGCTATGAATACTGCGGCTTATGCAGCGGAAAGCGCCGGATACGCCCTTGACAGTGCCAGGGCACAGCTTTCAATCGCTGAAGCCCAGCTTGAAGGTGCAAAGTCCCAGCTTGCCGCATCTGAAGAAAAGCTGGCTATGCTGATTAACGGTGCAACTGAAAGGACTATCAATGCCTCCGAATATGGAGTTGAACAGGCTGAAAAGGGGCTGGAGCTTGCAAGGCTTGCACTGGACAAAGGCAGGGTAACGGCATCGAGGAGCGGAATAATTGAAACGGTTAACTTCAGCGAAGGTGAATATGTTAATGTCGGAAGCCCCCTGATGACAATGACAAGCCAGTCCGGCCTCTGGGTGAAGATATATGTCCCCGAAAGGGTATTGCCGGATCTTAAGGTAGGTAAACCTGTGAACATCAGGTGCGATTATCTGAAGGATAAGGAAATAAAAGGGGAGATAGTCTATATTTCGCCGGAAGCTGAGTTTACCCCTGTCAGCATAGTTACAAAGGAAGACCGAATGAAGCTGGTATTTGCGGTAAAGGTAAAGATATTGGACAATCCGGACGGCATTAAGCCCGGTATGCTGCTGGATGTCAGTGTCAGGTAACGGGTGAGGGACATGGAATACGCAATTTCGATAAAAAACCTGAAGAAAAATTTCGGGGGCTTCACTGCCGTAAACAGTATTTCTTTTGATATTCCGAAAGGAAAGATATTCGGTTTGCTGGGGCCTAACGGCTCAGGAAAATCAACCACAATAAGGATGATATGCGGAGTTATCCGGCCTACAGCAGGGGAAGGGAAAGTACTGGGCTATGACTTAATCAAAGATACTGAGAAGATTAAGGAAAATATCGGGTACATGTCGCAGAGGTTCAGCTTGTACGAGGATCTGACGGTGGAAGAGAATCTGGATTTCTACGGGAATATATACATGATGTCAAAAGAGCAGCTGCAGGAAAGGAAGAAGCAGCTTATAGAAATGGCTAATCTCAAGGGTAAGGAGAAAAGCCTTGCCGGCACGTTGTCGGGAGGCTTGAAGCAGAGGCTGGCCCTGGGATGCTCCCTGATACACAATCCCAGCCTTCTTATTCTTGATGAGCCCACAGCAGGTGTGGATCCGGTGTCAAGAAGGGAATTCTGGAATTCCATAACCCGACTGGCCGACGGCGGAATCTCAGTGCTTGTAACCACTCACTACATGGATGAAGCTTCAATATGCGACATAATAGGCTTCATATACAACGGCGACCTTATTACCATCGATACCCCCCGGGAGTTGTACAAAAGGCACAATACCCACAATCTGGAGGACATTTTCATATATTATGTGAAACAGCTTTCCAACAAAGAGGTTGTTTCCTCCTTCGAGGAACTGAAAGCCGGCAGGAATGAAGGCGGGGTGCAGGAATGAAGCTCAGGAGGCTTTTGACAATAACCAAAAAAGAGTTCATACATATAAAGAGGGACAGGGCAAGCCTGGTTATGGCACTTGTTGCGCCTGTAATGATGCTGCTGATTTTTGGTTTTGCCGTAAATACCGATGTAAACAGTGTAAAGCTTGCGGTATTTGACGGCAGCAGAACACCATCCAGCAGGGAGCTTATTGCAAAGTTCAACAATTCGTATTACTTCAAAACCTATGAGCTTGTGGACTCCCCCCGAAAGGTGGAGGAATACATCGACAAGGGGAAGGTAAAGGCAGGACTTGTGATTCCGGAAGATTACGCCAGAGAGCTGAAAAGGAACAGGACTGCCGAGATACAGATACTGGTTGATGGCTCAGATCCCACCATAGCCAGAACTGCAATGTCATACTCAATAATACTTGCCAGCAATCACTCAGTAAAGCTCAGGGAGGTATTGGCTGCAAAACCTGCATTAGTTGCGAAACCTTTGGTATTGTATAATCCTACCCTTGAGAGCAGCAAATTCAATGTGCCGGGGGTGGTGGGGCTTATACTGCAGAATATAACCATCATCCTGACTGCTTTTGCAATGGTAAGGGAAAGAGAAAGGGGTACCATAGAGCAGCTGATAATGACACCTGTCACTTCACTGGAGCTTATTGTAGGGAAGCTTATACCTTATATACTGATTGGATTTTATGATTTTATCATTATATTGGTCTTGAGTTATCTGCTGTTTGGAGTTGCCGTGAAGGGAAGCCTTGCGCTGCTGATTCTGCTGGGCTCCGTATTTCTGATCGGAGCACTGGCAATGGGTATGCTTATTTCAACTGTAGCAAAATCCCAGCTTCAGGCAATGCAGGCTGCAATACTTTTTTTGCTTCCCAGTGTATTGCTGTCGGGCTTTATGTTTCCCAGAGAAGCTATGCCCAGGCTGATTTACGCCATAAGCTGCACCTTCCCCATCACTTATTTTTTAGAGATATTGAGAGGGATAATTGTAAAAGGTGTCGGACTGAATTATCTGGCTGGTGTAACCGCAGTGCTGATGCTTCAGATTGCGGTGATAATTCTGACAACAATGAAAAAATTCAAAAAGACCCTGGATTAATAAAGCTGAGATATGCTCAAAGGGTCTGCATTCCAGCTGTCTATTTCAAATTGCTGCTTATACTGCCTCGAGAGTATAAGCTTGTATTTCGTGGTTTTGTTTCCGTCGTTTATCAATATTTTTACCTTTGCATGGGTGGATCTGTCCGGGCTCTCCGACCTGTGAGGGTCACTCATAGACCAAAGATCAATCTCCCCTACTTCAAAGGTAAGCTCATCAGCTCTGTCTATAAGATCCTCGACAATTTTTCTCTGGGCAGCCAGGTATTCGGTATCCTCTTCGGCTGTCCAATACTTGATTGCTTCTTCAGCGTTTTTGCTCTTAATATTATTAAGATGCTTCTTTACAATTGAGGTTATTGAAGCTACTTCATTGGAAGCAGAATGGGTCGAAAAACCTGTTATATACCAGTTTCCGTCTTTCTTTACCATTTCCACCGAATTGATATAATACAGGCCAAGGTTTATCGATGCTTTGGAATCAGCTATGTTCAGCTGGTCAAAATAAATGGCCGGAGGTATGTGATCCTCACGCTGATGGGTCGGTATGGGCATGTTGTACCTCTTGAAGTCAACAAGCTTGTTTTCAAGCGCTTCCTGAGGAAGAGGATCATAAGTATTAATATATATTTCCTTTGCTATATTCTCATACTTCTCATAGGTTTCGTTGAAATAATAATCCAATTGAAACATTTTCAGCAGGGTGGTCTTGATTCCGTACAAATCCGGATCATCCTTCATATTTTCATTCCGGTGAACCCTCAGTTCTTTTGCATCAATCTCAATATTGTTTGAGCTGTAGCTGCTTATAACATACAGCTTATCTTCCGCGGGGCTCATGTAGAAGGTGGGGGAATCCAGCTTGACACTGTTTTTTGTCATCGTGTGGGGATTCACCTTTACCAACAGATATCTGTAATTGCTGTCAAGATCATTATTTACAGTGCTGTAAAGGATATCGCCTGTTGATTTCATTATATAAGAGCAGTAAACGGGGCCGCTTTCTATGGATTTGCTCTCCAGGGTCTTCAGGCTTACTATGCTGAGTCCGCTCATATAGTCTTTGGTATACAGCACATTTGAGTTATCCGAATCGGTGTAGATTCCGTTGGCAATGCTTGTGAATTCTTTGGTGTTGAAATCATAGAAAGCAATCATATCATTGTATTCATTGTTTTTCATCTGCACAATGTAATTGCTGTCGATAAACTTACTCCTGATAAACGGGGTATAGCTGTTTACCGCGATTGATATGAATTCTCTTGAAGCAATGTCAAATTCCATACGGGAATTTATCATCAGGCTTTTTGAATCCTTTGACCAGCTTAAGGTGTTATAAGCGTCCCGTTTTTCTGCAGTGACCAGCTTTTGCAGCTGTCCTGTTATACTGCTGTAAATATATATATTGCTGTTTCCGTCAATAAAAGCCAGGGAATTTCCTGTTTCATCAAAATGAAAATCCTTTAAGGAGAGGAATTTTCCGAGGTTTTTGCTCTCTCCGTCCTCGGTAGTGCAAATGTAGAGATTTACTTCCTGCACCATATTCCCTATGACAACCCTGCGGTTTGTGGCATCAGGAGCGGGGTTTCCCGTAGGCTGGTACGCAACGACCATACTATAGTCGGGAGAAACTGCAAGGGGGATCATACCTGCATCAATCCTGCTGATTGCTTCTTTGTATTTTTCTATGGGAAATATCCGGGACTCCACATTAAGGTGTTCATAAATGCTTTTATCCTGCCGGATTTCATTAGGGCTCTCATTCTCAATGACAACCAGCTGCCCCTGCTTTACGGTACATCCCGAAAGCAATGCTATTATGACTGATAATATCAGAATTAACCTTCTCATTAAAAAAACCCCTATTCCAATGTTATTATAATTCTGGTGCCTTTCCCGGCGGCACTTTGGATATCTATACTTCCGCCATGCTTATCAATTATTTCCTTTACTATGGACAGGCCGAGACCCCAGCCCTCATTATGACTGTTTCTGGACTTTTCCACCTTGTAATACGGTTCGAATAAGCTTTCAAGGTTCTTAAGGTCTATTCCGCAGCCGTAATCCACAACCTCAAGCACCACCTTGTCTTCCTTCCTGAGGCTTATGTCAATGACCGGAGATTTGCTGTACTTGATAGAGTTGTCAATCAGGTTTATTATTACCTGTTTGAAGAAATCAGGATCCACCTTCCATGTGATATCCTCCAGGTCAAGCCTGCAGCTTGTATTGTACCGCTTCATCTTATAATGCATGGAATCGCATGCATCCTCTATCAGTTTCTTAAGGTTAGAGTCGGACTTGTTCAGTTCAAAGCTGTAATTCTTCAGTTTTGAAAGCTCAAGCAGCCTTTCCATCATCTTCAGCATTCTTTTTCCTTCCGAAGTAATGTAAAACAGGCTTTTATCCTTCACATCCTCATCGTTGGTTTTCCATAACAGGTCGGCATATCCCAGGATTGTAGTAAGAGGAGTACGGATTTCATGGGTAAAATTATCGAAGAAATATTTTTGCTTTTCCTTTTCATAATTAAGCTTGTTTATCATATCTTCAATGCTGTCCGCCATTGAATTAAAGGTGACCGAAAGCTCTCCCACCTCGTCTCTGGTTGCTGCACAAGCACGGCTTTCAAAGTTGCCTTCTGAAAACTGCCTGGTAGCTTCATTCAGCATTTTTATCGGCTGGGTAATCCTGTTGGAAATTATTGTGCTTCCCAGCATCATGAATATCGACAGGAAAACTCCCGTGAAAGCGAACATCCTTAATGTATTGTGCTTCATATTGTCAACCTCACTGAGGTCGTATATGAAGCCGAGGGAGTAGGTATATCTGTTGCTGATGCTTACAGGTACTGCATAGTAGAAGGTTCTGTTTTTCCCTGCTGCAACAAAATAGGCCTTTTTCATTTTAAAGGTTTCCTTGATCTCCGGCCTTATTTCTCCGTTGAAGTCCGTTGATTCTCCGGAGTCCCCGAGAAGCTCGTCACCATAGTATATCTGCACTCTGCATTTTACCAGGTCATTGAGCACAGCTGCCAGATAATTGGCACTTGCATCCATGACCGAAGGTACTTCAAAGTCGTTGGGAGCTTTGCTCAGGGCATATTGCTCGATATATATGGCTGAGTAATTCCCCTGATTCTCAAGATATTTGAGAGTGGTGGAAAGATTGTAGTTGTCTGTTATTGCAGTTATTATCGTTCCCAGTATTATGAGCATGAAAAAAAGAGCACCCATATTAAGTGCAATGATTTTATGCTTCAGCTTCATACCTGTACCTCAAATTTATAACCGATACCGAATACGGTTTTTATAAAAAAGCTGTATTTTCCAAGTTTCTTTCTCAGTCTCTGCACATGCATGTCCACAGTTCTGCTGTCGCCGATGTATTCAAATTTCCACACCAGTTCAAGAAGGTTCTCCCTGGAGAAGACTTTTCTCTGATTTTCGCAGAGAACCAGAAGAAGGTCATATTCCTTCGGAGTCAGTATGATTTCTTCCTCATCCACATAGACCTGCCGCTCCGATGTGTTAATCATTATGGGTCCTAATTGTATATTGGGATCATCCTTGGGTTCGGATTTATTAATCCTTTTGAGGACGGTTTTAATCCTCGCGGTCAATTCCCTGCTGTCGAAGGGCTTGGTTATATAATCATCGGCACCCAGCTCAAGTCCGTAAACCTTGTCCTTAATGTCGTTCTTTGCCGTAAGCATTATGATTGGTATGTTTAAATCCTGAAGCTTCTTGCAGACTTCAAATCCGTTGATATCGGGAAGCATTATATCCAGCAGTATCAAGTCTGGCATAAAAATCGGCGCAGCTTTGACAGCTTGCTTGCCGGTATAGCATACGCACGTATCGAAGCCTTCCAATTCAAGATTAATCTTAATCAGGTCAACAATTGCCGGTTCGTCATCAACTATGAGAATTTTCAATGGGATCACCTGCCTGTAGAGTAATTGCGTGTACTAATATTTTAACATAAAAAGTCGTTAATGTTGTATATATTTTGTAACATAAAGCATGTCCGAATATTCCGGCTGCGGTGCATGAGGCTTTGGGCATAGCTATTTTGCTGTAAATTCCTCCTTGATCCGCTTCAGAAGCTCTTTATCCGTCAATATATCATATCCGGTCAGCGCAAGGGCACAGGCACCTTTAACCAGCGCATCATGGGCTCTGTCCGTCAGAGTTGCATCCCTGAATTCAGTTGTGTGCCCGACCAAACTGGTATCCGATATGGAGATGTAAGGATGAATTGACGGAACTACATAGCTTACATTGCCCATGTCCAAAGAACCGAAACTGGATCTTTCGGCGTTTATTTCACTTACACCGGCAAGCCTGAGGTTTTCTGTGAAGGCCTTCGACATAATCATGTTCGTTCTCATGTCATCATAGGACAGCTCATAGTTGCTTATTTCCAAAGAAGCACCTGTCATAAGGGCAGCCCCTCTTGCTATATTTTTTACCTTCTCAGCCACTTCCTTGAGGTAATCCTTCTTTCCGGCCCTTATATAGAATTGTGCGACAGCTTTACTGGGCACCACATTTGCAGCTTTGCCTCCTTCAGCAATTATGCCGTGTATTCTCACATCAGGTGTAACATGCTGCCTCAGGGCATTTATACCGTTAAAGGTAAGTATGACTGCATCCAGTGCATTAATGCCCTCATGGGGAGAGGATGCTGCGTGGCTTGACTTGCCCCTGAAGTCGAATTGAATTGCATCCATTGCCAAGGAGCTTCCGCTTTCATAGGTTTTGTCCTCCGGGTGCAATATCATAGCCGCATCAATATCATTGAATACACCTTTTTCTGCCATGTACACCTTTGCTCCGTCCGTTTCTTCTGCAGGAGTGCCGAGGACTGTTATACGGCCTCCGGTTTCATGCAGGACTTTGCTGAGGCCTGCCGCAGCCCCGCAGCTCATGGTTCCTATCATATTATGGCCGCAGCCGTGGCCAACTTCGGGCAAGGCATCGTATTCGCACAGGAAGGCCACATTCGGCCCGGGTCTTTTGCTGTCATAAACCGATTTAAAAGCAGTGGGCTTGCCTATTATGTCTGTTTCGACAGAGAACCCTTTTGATTCAAGGAAGGAGGTCAGCTTTTCAACTGCCTTGTATTCATGGTTCCCCAATTCCGGGTTGAGGCATATGTAGTTGCTTATTTCGCAAAGCTCCTCTTTCATTGTCTGGATTTCTTTCATAATTAAATCTTTCATGGCTTCCTCCGATTTATTATCTGTTTATGCCTATATTATACAATATTATATGGTTTTACTCACATGAAATTTGATATAGAAAAAATTACTTATAAGAGGTAGAATAAGGATATGATTAAGATGCGGAGGATCATATGGAACAGACAACAGAGAAGAAAAGCCTGCTTTCAGGGATATTGACACTTTCAATACCTACAATGCTCGGCATGATGCTGGACATGACATATGAAATTGTAGACATGGCATGGGTTGCAAAGCTGTCGATAAACTCTGTAGCAGCTGTTACGATTTTTGCAACAATATGGTGGATATTGGATATAGTTAATAGCATTGTGGGGACAAGCTCAGTAACCATTATATCAAGATATTTCGGCGCCGGAAACCGGGAAAAGACTGTGGAAGC
>DAOLPD010000030.1:0-22489 GCA_035417425.1 Bacillota bacterium | reverse complement strand
CTATAGCAATAGAAGAAGGCTTGAGGTTTGCTATACGTGAAGGCGGAAGAACAGTAGGATCAGGTGCTGTTGCATCGGTAATAGAATAGGCTGCGCTTATTCACATGACCTCAGGAAACAGCTTTAGAGAGCAAATTTAATCAAAGGACTAGGGTTTTTGATCCTAGTCCTTTAAAAAGCATAGTGCCTGAAAACTTCAGGTTTTGAAATGCAAATTTAGGCCTGATTGGACTTATTGCGATTAACATGTCTAAAACAGGCAATACTATAAGCAGGGCAATGCTTTATGTATACTGCTTGTACGCATGAGGGCGGTACAAAATATTATTGACATTGAAGTTAAATTATGATAGATTTTATTGAGTAGTCTCAAAATGCAATTTTTATGTATTTTTGCGGCATTTTAGTATTTTTATTATACAGTATGTAGTGCCAAGTCGTTGGGAGGTGTAGATATGAGAGTTAAAATAACACTTGCTTGCAGCGAATGCAAACAGAGGAACTATGATTCCATGAAGAACAAAAAGAACAACCCGGATAGAATGGAAATGAACAAGTACTGCAGATTCTGCAGGAAGCATACTTCGCATAAGGAAACGAAATAGCCTGTAAAGGATGTGAATGGCATGGCTGGTGCAGCAAAAAAATTTGATGTAGCAAAGTCTTTTAAAGAGACAAAGGCAGAAGTCAGAAAGGTTACCTGGCCCAACAAGAAGGAACTTTTACAGCATACCGAAGTTGTTATTACTTCAATTATACTGGTAGGAGTAGTTCTTTGGGTGACAGACTTTGCGTTTGGAAAAGTGCTTAACCTTTTAATAAAATAGAAGGGCTTCTGTATAACCATATTATCGATAGGAGGAAAACCCTAAAGATACTTTAGGGTTGCGCATCTATGGAAGAAAGAGGCAAATGGTATGTAGTCCACACTTATTCGGGCTACGAAAACAAGGTAATGGCTAATATTTTGAAGATAGTAGAAAACAGAAACATGCAGGATGTTATCTTCGAAGTTAAAGTGCCGGTTGAAGAACAGGTCGAAATCAAAGGCGGTAAGAAAAAAATCACCCAGAAAAAAGTATTTCCAGGATATGTACTGGTCAAGATGATTATGACGGATGAATCATGGTATGTTGTCCGAAATACAAGAGGGGTTACCGGATTTGTAGGACCTGGATCTAAGCCTGTGCCTCTTACCGATGCGGAAATAAAGACTTTAGGCGTTGAAAAGATTCCGATCAAGTTGGATGCGAAGGTTAAGGACCATGTAAGAGTTATTTCCGGGCCTTTTGAAAATTTCGTCGGTATAATACAGGAGATCAATAACGAGAAGCATAAGGTCAAGGTTATGATTTCGATGTTCGGGAGGGAGACTCCGGTAGAACTGGAGTTTACCCAGATTGAAAGGCTATAGACCCGGATAGACATACAACATTTGCCGAGAGGAGGTGTAATAATGGCAAAGAAGGTTTCAGCATTGGTTAAGCTGCAGGTTCCGGCAGGTAAAGCAACTCCGGCACCACCGATAGGCCCCGCTTTAGGTCAGCATGGTGTCAACATCATGGGATTCTGCAAAGAGTTCAATGAAAGAACAGCTAAACAGGCAGGACTTATTATTCCTGTAGTAATAACTGTATATCAGGACAGATCATTTACATTCATACTCAAGACTCCGCCGGCATCGGTGCTTATAAAGAAAGCGGCCGGTATCGAAAGCGGATCAGGTATACCGAACAAGACCAAGGTAGGAAAGATTTCAAAAGCTAAGGTCAGAGAAATCGCAGAGATGAAGATGCCGGACTTGAATGCAGGAAGCATTGAGGCGGCAATGAGTATGGTTGCTGGTACAGCAAGAAGTATGGGTATAACAGTAGAAGACTAATATCAAGTGGGAGGACATGTTCCGCTAATACCACAAGGAGGAATTTGTAATGTTTAGAGGCAAGAAATATCAAGAAAGCGCAAAGCTGATTGATAGAACCAAATTATATGACCCGAAGGAAGCTATGGAGCTTGTTCAACAGACAGCAAAGGCAAAATTTGATGAGTCTGTTGAGATTCACGTAAAGCTTGGTGTTGATCCAAGGCATGCAGACCAGCAGGTCAGAGGAGTTGTTGTGCTTCCCCATGGTACAGGCAAAACCCTTAAGGTTTTGGTATTCGCAAAAGGCGACAAGGCCAAGGAAGCAGAGGCAGCAGGAGCTGACTATGTAGGTGCTGAAGAACTGGTTGCAAAAATCCAGGGTGAAAACTGGTTTGATTATGACGTGGTAGTTGCTACTCCGGATATGATGGGTGTAGTTGGAAGACTTGGTAAGATACTTGGACCTAAAGGCTTAATGCCAAACCCGAAATCCGGTACGGTCACCTTTGATGTTGAAAAAGCCATCAATGAAATCAAAGCCGGTAAGGTTGAGTACAGGGTCGACAAGACATCAATAATCCACGTTGGTTTTGGGAAAGTCTCATTCGGTACTGAAAAGCTTCTTGATAACTTCAAGACTCTTATGGAAGCAGTTATAAAGGCTAAGCCGGCAGCTGCAAAGGGTACTTACCTTAAGAGCGTTGTAGTTACAAGCACTATGGGACCGGCTATAAAAATCAATCCTACCCGCGTAACCGATTAGTGTTTTGCACCGCAGGACTCTATATTGACAGTAAGTACTGTTAATGATAGAATGTCCATGTTTGAAACGAATATATACCGTAGACAGCAGGTTGGCCCAGGCCGTAAATTCCTGCCGAGGTTTGTCATAAAGATATTATGACCTCTCTATGTCTACGGAGAGGTCTTTTGATTTTAAAAGGCCTTATCCATACGAGAGATTTAATAAGCTTTACCATGAGGAGGTGTAAAAATGTCAAAAAACCTTGAACAGAAGGAAAAGCAAGTAAGTGAAGTGAAAGAAAAGCTTCAGAAGTCCAACGCAGTTGTATTGGTGGACTATAAGGGAATAAATGTTGAAGATGTGACTGATTTGAGAAAAAGATTCAGAGAGGCCGGCGTTGACTATAAGGTGTACAAAAATACCCTTTTCAAAAGAGCGGCATCAGAATTGGGCATGGAAGCTCTTCATGAATATCTTCAGGGCACGGTTGCAGTTGCTTTCGGATATAACGATGCAGTTGCACCTGCAAAGACCATCAATCAGTTTATTAAGGATAATCCCAAGACGCCAATATCAATAAAAGCCGGATATGTTGAAGGCAGGATTATGAACGTTGATGAAGTAAAGGCCTTGGGAGACCTTCCATCAAGAGAGGTGCTCATTGCAATGCTCCTTGGAGGATTACAGGGTTCAATCAGAAATCTCGCATATGCGCTTAATACTATTAAAGAAAAAAAAGAAGCAGAAGCTTAATTAATAATTAGGAGGTAATTTAAAATGGCAAGTGAAAAGACTTTAAAGTTTATTGAAGAAATAAAGAATATGACAGTTCTCGAACTGGCTGAATTGGTTAAGGCAATTGAAGAGGAATTCGGCGTAACGGCAGCAGCTCCTGTAGCAGTTGCAGGACCGGCAGCCGCAGGTGCAGCAGCAGCTCCGGCAGAAGAGCAGACTGAGTTCAACGTAGTTCTTGCTGAAGTAGGAGCAGAAAAGATCAAGGTTATCAAGGTTGTAAGAGAAGTTACCGGCCTTGGACTCAAGGAAGCAAAGGACCTGGTTGACGGCGCTCCAAAGCCTATAAAGGAAGCTGTAAGTAAGCAGGAAGCAGAAGAAATAGTTGCAAAGTTTGCAGAAACAGGCGCGAAGATAGAAATAAAGTAAGTCATAACAAAGATAAGAAGCCGCATTTATTGCGGCTTTTTTATTTTTATATTAGTACGGGAAAAGGCAGTCAATTGACTGCCTTTTTCATTCGTATAATAGAATGCACCAAATATATCATGAATATACAAATATTACTAATATATGCTATAATTTAACAGAATAACATAAAATTAGTATATTATGTAATTGATTATATGCTGGTGCTTGGGAGTGATTGCAATAGTATTAAAGCTGATTATAGTATCAGTGCTGCTGCTGTTTGCATTAGTATCTGATTTCAGGACTTACAGTATTAAAAATTACATTACATACGGCTTCATGCTGATAGGGCTGACAGTAAATCTTGCAATGGAAGGTATCGGGGGTTTGGTATTTTCGCTGCAGGGTATAATACTTCCTGCCGCATGCCTTTTTATCTTATATGTCATAAGGATCGTAGGGGCAGGGGATGTAAAGCTTTTATGCGCTGTGGGAGCGGTAATGGGCGCAGCCTTTGCCGTACATGCTGCAATATATTCATTTATCTGTGGAGGTTTCATTGCTTCAGGCCTAATGCTGGCAAGGGAAAATGCTTCAGAAAGATTCAGCCATCTTTTTTTGTATCTCACAAGCTGTTTTCTGACTATGGAAATTCTTCAATATACTGACTTTAAAAATAGGCAGGACGGGGGGAAGTTTCATTTTTCAATAGCTATAGCATCAGGAACTGCGGCAGCCATAATAATGCGGGGGGTTTGAATATGGCAAGATTGAATTTGGTTATCGCAGATTGCGACGAGAGCTATGCAAGGGGACTATTGGAATATATCAATTCAAATCATTTCTCATCCTTCATGGTCAGCTGCTTTACAAAGCTTGATTCCTTTGCAGGATATTTCGAGAAGCAGCCTCCAACTGATATTCTGGCAATCAGTCCCGATTTTTATGATATTTCGGTTGGATATCCGAATATTAAGCTTAAGTTAATACTTTCAGGGGGAGCTTTGAATCGGGAGTATCCCGGTTTTCAGGCCATCAGCAAGTACAGCACCGGAGACAAGCTGATTCGGGATATGTTATATATGTACTCCAAGGCCAATCCCCAAGAGATCAGGCTCTTATCCTGTTCAAAGGATACTGAGTTCATAGGTGTATATTCTCCCGCAGGGGGTACAGGGAAAACTACAATAGCGGCAGCCTTGTCAACACAATGCGCCGAACTGGGCTTGAAATCATTTTATTTAAACTTAGAGTCAATTCAATCCACCGGAATGTTTTTCGGCTCAGACAACAAAAGAAACCTTTCCTATGTTTTTTACTATATCAAGGATAAAAGCCGGAACCTTTCTTTTAAAATGGACGGGATAAAATGTACGGAGGATGGGGTGGAATACTTCAATCCTCCTGATAGTCCTCTGGAATATGAGGAAATAAATCCGGAGGAATTGGAACAGCTTATAAGAGGAATAAAAGGCATGGGATACTACGACTGTGTTTTTATCGATATGTCAAGTAATTTTGACTCGAAAAATTACAAGATAATGAACTTA
The DNA here is from genome assembly GCA_035417425.1 of Bacillota bacterium. GTDB lineage: Bacteria > Bacillota > Clostridia > Lutisporales > Lutisporaceae > BRH-c25. The sequence goes on along the minus strand of DAOLPD010000030.1, from coordinate 17,187 downwards.
TGTGATCGAATTGTCCTTGTTGCTTTGTGTGAGCCGATTGCATCGTATAAAGAAAAAGCATTGCTGAATGAGCTTACCAAGCTGCGGAATTCGGATGGAGGAAGCATTTCCGATAAGTTCATTACAGTGATAAACAAGCATAAAGACAAAAGCGATGAAGATTTCGAAAGCTTTGAAGGGAATGCCCCTGCAGCAGTCAAGATTCCCGAATACTCAAGGACATTGATCAGGGAGGATGGGAGGATTTTTATTGAGAATGATGATTTCAGGAAAGCCATTAACCGGATTATTGATATTATAATGAGGCGAAAAGAGGCCACCACTCCTGCAAGTGATGGGAACCGCTTTCGCTGCCCGACAAGAAGTGAGCATATCTCGCCTCGTTGAAAAGCTCGGGTAGGTTTTTGCAAGTATGCAAAAACCCTTATTGAAATCTTGTTATAGCCGGATGTTGAGGTGGAGCACATGGATGATGATGCTAAGAACTTGCTGATAAATAATTTAAGAAAAGAAATAAGAGAAAACCTGGACATTAAGAGCCAAGTCACTGATGAAGATATAAATGAACTGATAACAGAAAAGGTTTTTGAGGAGGCAAGGCTGCTGCCTTTGAGCATTAGGGAAAAACAGGAGCTTATATCCGTGCTTTTCAATTCCATTAGGAAGCTTGATATACTGCAGCCTCTTATTGATGACAAGTCAATAACAGAGATAATGGTAAACGGTGAGGATAATATTTTTATAGAAAAATTCGGAAGGACATACAGTATTGAAAGCAGCTTTGAAAGCAGGCAGAAGCTTGAGGATGTCATACAATCAGTCGTTTCTAAGGTAAACAGAGTCGTAAATGAAGCTTCGCCGATAGTGGATGCCAGATTGGCGGATGGATCAAGAGTAAATGTGGTGCTTCCCCCTATCGCATTAAACGGGCCTATACTTACAATAAGGAAGTTTCCTGAAAGACCCATATCAATGAAGGACTTGATTGAATGGGGTTCTATTACGGAAGAGGCTGCCGAAGTCCTGGAAAGGCTGGTAAGGGCAAAATATAATATCTTCATATGCGGGGGTACAGGATCAGGTAAAACTTCTTTCCTCAATGCTCTTTCGGATTTCATTCCCAGGGATGAACGAATTGTAACCATTGAGGACCCGGCTGAACTGCAGATAAAGAATATAAAGAACATAGTCAAGCTGGAGACCAGAAATGCGAACACCGAGGGTAAAGGAGAAATCACCATAAGGGACCTGATAAGGACCTCTCTGAGGATGAGGCCTGAGAGAATCATCATCGGTGAAGTAAGAGGAGCAGAAGCACTTGATATGCTTCAGGCAATGAATACCGGTCATGACGGTTCAATTTCAACAGGTCATGGAAATTCCACCGCTGATATGCTCTCACGACTTGAAACCATGGTGCTAAGCGGATCAATTATGCCTTTGGAGGCTATCAGGCAGCAGATTGCTTCAGCTTTTGATATTATGGTACATCTTTCAAGATTCAGGGACCGTACGAGAAAAGTAGTGGAAATAGTGGAGGTAACAGACTGCAGAGAAGGAATGATAGGGCTTAATCCTCTCTTTGAATTTGTGGAGAGAGGCGGGTCAATGTCAGAAAAGGTTGAAGGGTGTCTTGTAAGAACCGGCAATACTATGAAAAACCTGTCAAAGCTCAAAATGGCAGGATTGAGTGAAGTGTTATGAGGTGATTTTTTGGATCTTAATAAAAAGTCAGCAGTCTCGATGAAGTACAAATATGAGAGGAACACTGCCGCACATGCGATATCTCCCGTAGACTATGACACATATATAATGCCATTAAAAGAAAAGCTTTTATGCATATTTATGGCGTGCACAGTTTTATTTGCAGCAGGTTACATTTTCTACAGAAGCATTTTGGTGTCGCTGCTCTTAACGCCATTTGCCCTTTTGTATCCCGGATTCAGGACAAAAGAAATAATAAAAAAAAGAAAGGATGAACTCAATTTACAATTCAGGGAAGTTCTTTACTCATTGTCATCTTCACTGTCTGCGGGAAAGTCAATAGAAACTGCAATCAGGTGCTCACTTAAGGAGCTTTCCATACAGTATCCCAACAATGATACATATATATTGGTCGAGCTTGAGCAAATAAGCAGAAAAATTGAGATGAATGAAACCATAGAGGAAGCCTTGGCTGACTTTGCTGCAAGGTCGCATTTGGAGGACATAATAAACTTTGCTGATGTTTTTGCAATATGCAAGCGCACAGGAGGCAATCTTGTTCAGGTAGTAAAGAATACTGCGGAGATAATAAGCGAGAAAATTGACATCAGGCAGGAGATAAACCTTCTGCTCATGGAAAAAAGGCTGGAACATAAAGTGCTTAACCTGATGCCGGTGTTTATAGTACTTCTGCTGTCCGCCAGTGCTGAAGAATTCATGGCTCCGGTATTTTCGGAGCCCCTTGGCAGAGTGGCAATGACTTTTTCATTAGTGCTTTTTGGGGCTGCTTATTTTGTATCGAGAAAAATCATGGATATTGAGGTATAGCTTATGCTGCTGGCATTTATAACAGAAATCATGGTTTTTGGGTTCCTTTGTTTGTATGTAAAGGGCAAATATGAAGATTTTACCGAGACAGGCTGTAAGAAAGGGCATATTTCCAAAGTTTTAGCGCCTGCTGCGTTATTCATTACAGACAAGTTTATTTCAGGGAGGCTTATTGCTTATGAAAGGAAGCTCAGCATAAAGCTAGCTGAGCTTTATGGAGGCAGGGACATAAAATACATGCTCAAGCTCCATTTCGTTCATAAGGTAATTCATATGATTATTGCACTGTTATCAGTTACCCTATTGGGGGCATTAATGGAAAAGCCTGATATCGGCTATACAATATTTGCATTGTCAGCATTAGGGATTGTTTTTTATGCTTCAGACAGAGAGCTGGATGAAAAAATCAAAAAAAGGAATTTCAGAATCCGATACGACTTCCCTGATTTTCTTAATAAGATGGTGCTTCTTATCAATGCAGGAATGACTGTACCCAGGGCTTGGGAGAAGATAGTCAGGGACAGAAAGAATGTGACTCCCCTATATGAAGAACTAAGAATAACCTATATTGAGATTAAGAACGGAAAGCCTGAAATGGAAGCTTATGAGGATTTTGCAAGGCGGTGCAGGGTAAAGGAAATAACCAAGTTCATTACTGCTGTGATACAGAACCTGAAAAAAGGCAATAGTGATTTGGTCCCGCTGCTGAAGCTTCAATCAAATGAATGCTGGCAGCTTAGAAAGAATATGGCGAAGAGGCTGGGAGAAGAGGCCTCAACCAAGCTGGTGCTTCCACTGATGATTATGTTTGTAGGAATACTTATTATTGTAATACTCCCTGCAGTTATGCAGTTAAGGTATCTGTAAATATGAGACGCGGAATTTGGGCGGGCCGTTGGAGGAAGGAATGTAGGTTTGAGAGGATGCGGGTTTTAAGGAATATAAGATAGAAATTGTAAAGGGAGGTAGTAGAATGTTAAAGGAAGTAAAAGGAATAATTTTTGAGGAGGATGGCATAAGCACGGTTGAGATTGTGGTAATTATTGCAATTCTTGTAGGAATAGCACTGCTCTTCAGAAAGTCGATAACTGCTTATGTGCAGAAGGTTATAAGTAATTTTATTGATACTGCTCCTACTGTTGAAAATCTGGAAGTTAACATGGATGCACCGGTACCGAAGGACTAGTGCCTTGTACAGGATATATACTTCCTGAAAAGGATGCGGAGGTGATGATTACTGGACAAGCATACATGTGATGGGGGAAGCTATACTGTTGAAGCCTCCATGGTGTTTGTGACGATTATGCTGGTGGTATTGGCACTTTTGTTTACATTCTTATACATGGGGCAAAGGGCAAGTCTTGAAAGCTTTGCCTCATTTGCTGCTCAGCAGGGGGCGGAGTTATGGATTGACAGCAGAAGAAATATGGAGGATGGGAGAATAAATAATAAAAGGCCTGAAGATTCCATAGGCTATAGAATTTTTGACAATCTGCTGTTTTCAAGCACAACTTATGAAGGATATTTTGAAAAAGAAGCATCTGACAATGGTAAAACCAGGGTGGTTCTTAAAATGGATGCGGGAAATAATCTGCCCGGACATAAAACCCTTCTGATTGGGGAGGCCTTGTGCAAAAGGATTGAAAGCACAATCCTGAAGCCCGAGAGTACAAGAATAAGGGTTACATTCAATAACAGCGCTCTTAGGGAAAGGCTCACAGTTGAGTTAATCCAGGAGATCAAGGTGCCTTTAGGCGGCATAAAGGAATTCTTTGACGGTAAGGATACCCTGACATTGAGGGCTCAATCCACAGCAGCAGTAACAGAACCTGATGAGTATATAAGGAATGTAGACCTTATGCTGGAGCTATCAAAGAGGTTTGGAGAGAAGCTTGACCTCAGCGAACTGGCAGGCAGAATAGGGGCAACACGCTGAGATGATAGGTTATCAAAGGGGAGAGGCGAATGTACCAAAGAGGTGGCAGCATTAGGAGAGAAAAAGGGGCAATCACTGTTTTTCTGGCGCTTATTTTCATGTCTCTGATAATTTTCGCAGGAGCGATAATTGATATTGTGAGAATTACGGCTGCCGACCGAAGGGTTCAAAGTGCGTTGAATACCTCAGCCAGGTCTGTATTGGCAGGCTACGACGGTGAGCTTATGGGCAGCTATGGAATATATGGGGTGAATGCTGCAGAAGAAAATGTGAAAGAGGACTTTTATAGATATATGAGTGTAAATCTAAAGGAGAGGCATAAGAACATAAACTTCATAGATATCAGTATAGATTATGAGGATATTGAAATAGAAGGCATTAATAACCTGTTGGAGCATGAGGCTTTTAAGAAGCAGGTCCAGGAATACATGAAGTACAGAACAGCAATTTCATCAGCTGACAGCCTGATAGAGCAGCTGCAGAGCATTAAGCTGAATAAGGGGATTGAATTTGCAAAAAGTGAGAAGATCACAAGAGACAAGGCAAGTGAGCTGAGAGCCAAGGTAAATGAGGTAAATACGAGACTTGCAGGAATAAAGAAAAAGCTGAAAAATTCGAGCGTAAAAAAACTTGAAGAAATAAGGGATGAGCTGTCAGAAGCCTTGGAAATCAACAGCTTAATATATAATGGGAATAAAGGTGGCCTGCTTGCTGATTATATTCAAAGCAGGGATGATACGAACACTAAGGCGGAGGAAGGCCAGTTCATCGGGAATCAGTCCCGGGAGTTTGACAGCATAAATAAAAACAGTGAAAACCTGACTCCGGGGATTCAAATGTATATAGAGGAGATAGATAAGACACTTATGCTGGTCAAGCCCTTGCAGAAGGAGCTTGAGCTTATGGAAGAAAAGCTTGAAACCCTTAAGGATGAGCTGGATGAATTAAAAGAAAAGCTCTCGGGTGTTCAGGAGGATGATGCCGATATTGAGGACGAGATAGATGAGACCAGAGAAGATATTGATAAGGTTAAAGATAAAATAAGACGGCTGGAATCAGAAGTTGATGAGAAAATGTCAGATTTGAAAGTGAAGCTTGAAAGGATTTCTCTTGAGGGCTATTCCTTGAAGGAAGAGGCTGTACAGCTGCCGGACAAGAAGGCGGAAGAAATGAAAAATTTTATCAGCAAGACAAAAAAAGAAATTGAGGAAGTATTGTTCAGGAGGCTTGAAAAGGATTGGCTGATAGGATCCGAAGAATTTGAGGATAGCAGTCTGATAACCGGTGAGAATCCAGACGAAATGGACGAAAGTATATATTTCAGCTCATCAATGCAGGAAGAAGAGGCTGAGAGAAGCAATGATGCAATAATTAAAACCTTGGAAAAGCTTGTAAAAGCAGTTGAAGATGCCGCATCAAACACATTGGAAAAGGTAAATACCATTGAATACGTAATGGATAAGTTTACCTTCCTGACCTCCAAAACAGAGAGGGGTCATTACTTCAGGAAGGGTGAGGTGGAGTATATCATCAGCGGATCAGACATTGAGGAAGGATACAGTCCGATAAAAAACACCGAGTATTATATAGTAACAAAGGTGCTGCTTCAGGTTTGGGCATTGAGATTTGCATTAGATACAATAGATGCTTTTATAAGGAGCACTGTGGTATTTCCGCCTCAAAGACTGGCATTTGCCCTTGCCGAAGGTGCTCTTGACTCAAGCTTGGACATTTTCAACCTGCTTAACGGCGAGCCTGTGCCAATATGTCCGAAGAGCTTTCCGGCAGTTAAATTAAAGTATTCGGATCACTTAAAGATGCTGCTTCTGATGAAGCCGGAGGAAGAAATTCTAAGAAGAGCAAGACAGCTTATTCAAGTAAACATTAAACAGGTTGTGGATGCAAAGACAGGGCTTCCAAGGTCGGATTTCAGATTGGGAGATTACAGCACCGTCATGTCTGCCTCTGTTAAGGCGAAGGTAAATCTTTTCTTTCTTCCCCTGCTGAAGGTTGACAGGCTGTTGCCCGGCAGTTTTGAAAACGGAAGGTATTTAATTCGTAAGCAAATATATGTAGGCTATTAGGGTGGTTGAAATTGCATAAAGGTTGTAAGAAACTGCGTTCCAAAGGTTCAATTACAGTAGAGGCTTGTGTTGTATTTCCGGTTTTCATAAGCGTTTTTTTTCTGCTGCTTTTTCTTATCAAGTTCACATGTACCGGGATGGTGCTTGATCATGCTGTAAATGAAGCAGCCAAGGAAATAGCAGCAGCCGCATATCCCATATCCTTCATTAATGAACTGGAGGATGAAAAGCTTCAGGAGTATGGGAATGCAAAAATACCTACACTTGAAGAGGAATTGGAAAAGCTGGCCGGGAAAATTTCGGGATACGGCTCTGATAACTTGCTTCAAGCTATTGTATCGGGGAAGCTTAAAGGAACAGACATCACTGGTGCAATGCAGGGCATATTAAAGGATTACAGTAAAGGCGCAATAGGAAATGTTGTCGGCAGAATAACACCTGCATATTGGGACATGAAGTCCGCTGCCAAATATTATATTGCCGAAGCGCTTATCAAGGAACACCTGGAAAGCCCGCTGATTAACCGGGAGAATATAAGGCTGCGGCTTGTCGAGTTTCCTCAGGGCAAGGAAGAATATAATGCAAGATCACCAAGTGCAATATATAGTAAACTTGGGTTGATTCCGGAAAAGGATTTCAGCAGGGATGACGTTGTGCTGCAGTTGGAGTACGAATATTTGGTGAGTCTTCCTTTTATTGAGCCTTTCAATATAAAAATGATTCATACAGCTGTGGAAAGGGCATGGATCAACGGCAGCTACGGAATATTGACGGCCGAGGAAGAGGGTTTGAACCTGGAATCGGAAGGCAGTATCGTATTTATTACAAGGACGGGTATCCGCTTCCATGAGGGGAATTGCAGGTACCTTAGGAAAAGCAAGATTCCAATGATAATTGAAGAGGCCGAAGAATCGGGCTATACTCCGTGCAAAGTATGCAAGCCGCTGGGATAGGGTAAATACTCATTGGGAGGGTATTATGGGTTATCATTTTTCATATTTAACAATTATCATAATACTTGTTGCAGCAGCAATTATTGATATCAGAAAGAAGAGAATACCGGATAAGCTGATACTTGCAGGCACTGTGGCCGGATTGGCCTTTGCGCTGATTGACCCGCAAAGAGAATTTTCAAGCAGCATTTTGGGCGGCGTGACAGCGGGATTGGTGCTGCTTATTATTCATTATATTACTAAGGGCGGCCTTGGGCTTGGAGATGTAAAACTCTTTGGTTGTTCAGGAATATTCCTGGGCCTTGAAGGCACTGTTTCCGCAATGCTGATTTCTGCAGTTCTAAGCGGCATATTCAGCATTGTATTAATATGCCTGAATCCTGATAACAAGAAACGCGAAATACCTTTTGCGCCTTTTATACTGGCAGGAGTACTGGCAGTAATAATACCTTAATTAAACCGGGGGGTAGTTGCTGTGGAGAATACAGTATTAGATTTTGAATACAGTTATGATAATAATGCTGCCGGCAGTTTTTTGGTTATTAAGCTTGATAGTGAATCTATGCTGTTGAAGCATCAGGTAGAGATACTATGTCAGAATCCGAATTCTGCTTTTGTATCATTCCATGTAAGGCGGGAAAATGATAACACTTTTATCTATTATAATATAACCTCTAAAATATCATTATCTAATTATATTGAAAGAAAAAGCTTCAACAGGAAGGAGCTTTTGGATTTACTCAGGAGCATTGCAAAAAACCTGATGCTTACTGGTAATTACTTGTTGGAGCTTTCAGGCTTTATAATTCATCCGGATTATATTTTTATAAATCCTGCGACGGCGGAAGCTTCGCTGTTATATGTACCTGTTTCCTGCAATAGGAATTCAACGGAAATTTTAAAATCCTTTTTTAAGGATATTGTGATTAATTCATCCAATACAGATGATAATGCAAGAGATAATTATCTGCAAAGGATATTGAATTATTTAAAATCAGATACATTCAGTCTCATTGATTTTAACAGATTGATAGTGGATTTGAGGAACAGCGGAGAAGTATATGAATATGGACAAGAGGCGGCTAATCAAGAAGCCGATGTCGGTATTGGCATAACCTGCAGCAGAAGCCCGAAGGAAAAGATTTATGAGGATGCGGGAAAAAGCAGCAATATCCGAAGCATCATGCTGCTGCAGCCGATTTTTTTGATAGCTGCAGCTGCTGTATGCCTATATTTGATATCCCGGAAAATGGGCGATATTGTATCCATTACTGGTGTAGTGATTATTTCAGCTGCGCTGGATATTCTCGTAATTAACAGGATATCAGGCAACCAGGATAAGAGAGCGGCAACAGACAATACTCAGCTTATAGCACAAGATAAAGCAAAAAGAAGTACAGGCCGTCATGATAAAGACCTTAAGGGCAGGTATAAACCGGTACTTTCATCGCCGGATGTAGTGAAAGCCTGTGACACAGAATACATTTCCGAAGTTCCGAAGGATTGCCGTCCATATCTTGAAAGCATAGGGCCCAATAGGGTTGAAAAGGTGATAGTCAACAAGGATAGTTTCATAATAGGAAGATTAGGCAGTATGGCAGACCATATCATACAGGAAAGCACAATAGGAAAGCTTCATGCAGAAATTACAATTAATGAAGGGCTTTATTACATAAGAGATCTTAACTCAAAAAATGGAACTTTTGTGAATGGTGTAAGAATTCCCAGCAATAGGAAATACGGAATAAAGGATAATGATAGAATAAGGCTTTCAAATTACGAATATGTTTTCCGGAAGCAGGAAGAACTGTAAAATCAGCATATGTCGGAGGTACACCTATGGAACTTCATATGATTTACATATTTATCGGAGTTTTTACTCTTATTCTAAACCTTGCACTTACCCTGCACATAATCAGAGGACATAGAAACGAGAGCCGCCGAAAGAACTTGTACTGTGAAGAAGTGATAACCTTCAGGCTGACCGGGGCGGAAGGCATTGAGGATGCAACTACTGCAGCAGCCCCCTGTGATGATACGGTACCCCTGGAATGATGGTACTGCGCAATGGAGGGTGAAAGATGATAATAGGAGATGTATTAAATGGAAAGTACAGGATAGAAAGGCTTCTGGGTAAGGGAGGAACAGGCTCTGTCTATTTATGCACCAATATTGAGATAGGAAACAAATGGGCTGTAAAGCACATTCCGCCGGGCAAGATAAATGATAAAACTTTGTCGGAGATTGAGATACTGAAAAGGTTATACCACCTCAGTCTGCCAAGGGTTGTTGACGTATTCCGCAATAAACAGGGTATTTATATTGTAGAAAGCAATATTGAGGGCTCCTCCTTGGATAGACTGCTTAAAAGGCACGGCAGTTTTGATATTGATATAGTAACAGACTGGTTTCTGGAGCTGTGTGATATACTGAAATATCTGCACGGCATAAAGCCGAGGCCTATTATATACAGGGATATGAAGCCCTCTAATATTATGCTTGCACAGGGCGGCAGACTGGTGCTGGTTGACTTTGGGATATCTCAGGAGTATTGCGGGTATGAATCCGAAGATACCTTTTTTGCGGGTACAAGTGCATATGCGGCACCGGAGCAGTTGATAAAGGGGGGAAGGACAGATCAGAGAACCGATATATATAACATGGGGGTAACAATATATCATTTGCTGTATGGCAGGCTTCCCGGAAGTGCCGATTACAGCCTGAGGCACAGCAAAAGCAAAGCAGCATCCGATATCGGCAGGATAATTTCCAAATGCATGGAAAGCAAGCCTGAGGACAGGTATCAGAGAGTTGAGGATATACAAAAGGAGCTTGAGGCGGTGAAAAATATGCTGGCAGTAAACAAAGCAAGACAGAGAGCGGTTTTCAAACTGGAGATAGCTTCAATCGCACTATTGTCAGCAGCTTCATATACTGCCGCTGTGCTGGGTACAGTGTATCTGCTGCCGAAATAAGCAGATTGTATTTACAATTCATATTGATGTGTTATAATATTATCAAAGGGTAATAATCCCGGCTACTGCCGTTTTATAACAAGCACTAATATTGCAGCAATGATTATCGTATCTTATTTTCACATCATTTTTCATACCGTACTTGCGGAAATGGCAGCTATACATTAATTTTCTCAAAAAATCTATCCAAAGCAGAGTATTCCTGTTTCAATGCAAATAGGATCTGTTGATATGCAAAAATGTACATTCATACAGACTCCGACCCCTGGAAACCCGCAGGGGCTTTCTCGGGCGTCAGGGTATGGGGAGTAATTCCCGTGCCTGCCTTTCAGCAAAGGAGTTCAGTTGTACATGCGGTGAAATCATGCCGCAGTACTGCTGAACTTTTTTAATTATATTCAATAATAAAAGGAGGTGGAACTGGCACTGGTATATTACCGTGGCCAGAAGCAATTTGAGTAGGATTCTTATGATTTCACCCGAAAAATGCATAGGCTGCAGAACCTGCGAACTCATTTGTTCCTTTGGAAAGTACAAGGAATTCAATCCAAGGAATGCTGCAGTTTCTGTATTCGCCTATGACGAGGCTGCACTGGCGGTGCCCTTGATGTGCATGCAGTGCGAAGAACCTTCCTGTATGAAGGTCTGCCCCACATTTGCAATTTCCAAATCGGAAGATGGGAGTGTGCTTATTGACAGCAGTAAATGCATCGGCTGCAAAATGTGCATAAGTGCTTGCCCCGTAGGCAACATAAGCTACAATACCATACAAAAGGAAATGGTCAAATGCAATTTATGCGAAGGGGAACCCAAATGTGCTGAATTCTGTCCATCCGGAGCTATCGCCTATGTAGAGGCAACTGCAACAAACCTTGACAAAAAGAAGAAAATGGCTGAAAAGTTTAAAGAGCTTTTTGGGGAGGTGAATGAATGATGTTTGGCTGGACCGGAAAATTGTTAAGAGTTAATTTGACTGACGGAACTATTGCAAAAGAGGCCTTGAATATTGAGGATGCCAGGAAATACCTGGGCGGAAGAGGTCTTGGCACAAAGATGATAATGGATGAGGTTGATCCGAAGGTTGATCCTTTCAGCCCTGAAAACAAACTGATATTCATGACGGGGCCTTTGACCGGAACCTTAGCAAGCAGCGGCGGAAGGTATGAGGTAGTTTCAAAGGCACCTTTGACCGGTACAATCGGTGCTTCAAATTCCGGAGGGCATTTCGGGCCGGAGCTGAAATATGCCGGATATGACGGTATCATTTTCGAAGGAGAATCTGACAAACCGGTATATTTATATATAAATGACGATGAGGTTGAATTAAGATCTGCAGAACATCTTTGGGGCAAAACAGTTTTTGACACCACCGATGAACTGCTGAAGGAGACCGCAGAGGACGCAAGGGTAGCATGCATAGGCCCCGGAGGGGAGCTGAAGGTGCTCTTTGCCACTGTTATGAATGACAAGAACAGAGCGGCGGGACGTTCCGGACTTGGCGCGGTAATGGGGTCTAAGAAGCTCAAAGCTGTTGTTGCAAGAGGAACAAAATCAATAAAAGCAGCAAAGCCTGAGGAATTCCTTGAAAGCTGTACGGATGCAAGAAGGAAGCTGAAAGAACATCCGGTAACAGGAACAGGCCTGCCTACCTATGGTACCGAGATATTGGTGAATATACTGAATCAGTCTGGTGCTCTGCCGACAAGGAACTGGAGGGACGGAGGATACTTCGAGCATGCGGAGGAAACAAGCGGAGAAGCTCTTGTTGATAAGTACCTTGTTAAGAATAAAGGCTGTTTCGGCTGCAACATGGGCTGCGGAAGAGTAACCAGGATACCGGACGGAAAATTCAAGGGCTTCGGCGAAGGGCCGGAGTATGAGGCTGGCTGGTCTTACGGAGCGGATTGCGGAGTCAGTGACCTGGCTGCTATCTGTAAAGCTAATTTTATCTGCAATGAACTGGGTATAGATCCCATAACAATGGGTTCAACTATAGCATGTGCTATGGAGTTGTATGAAAAGGGCCTGATTAAAAGGGAAGAAATCGGGGGAAGCCTGAATTTCGGCGATGCCGATGCGATAGTTGAATTAACCAGAAAGACAGGCCTGAGGGAAGGTTTTGGAAACAAGCTGGCGGAAGGCTCCTACAGACTGGCGGAAAGCTATGGCCATCCGGAACTGTCTATGTCGGTAAAGAAGCAGGAAATGCCTGCTTATGACGGCAGGGGAGTACAGGGCATGGGTCTTGAATATGCCACCTCCAACAGAGGAGGCTGCCATGTAAGAGGATATTTGACCTCACCTGAAATATTGGGGATTCCTGCTAAACTGGATCCGCTGGTAACTGAGGATAAAGCCGGCTGGCTCAAGACCTTCCAGGATCTGACCGCTGTTGTGGATTCAGTGGGCATATGCCTGTTCACCACCTTTGGCATAGGGCTCAAAGAGATTTCGGATATGCTGCGGGGCGCTACAGGCATGGATCTCAGTGATGAGGACGTGTTGAAAGCCGGAGAGAGGATATGGAACCTGGAGAGATTATTCAATCTTAAGGCAGGATTTACAAAGAAGGACGACACCCTGCCTGAAAGGCTGCTTAAGGAGCCGCTGCCCAACGGTCCCGGAAAGGGAAAGGTAGTGGAGCTGGATACAATGCTGAAAGAATACTATGAGGTAAGAGGCTGGGACGAAGCAGGTGTGCCCACCGGGGAAAAGAAAAAAGAACTGGCACTGTAGGCTGCGGTGATAGGGAAGGGTGGCCTGAATAGCCGCCCTCCCTATAATTTTGCGGGAGGTAATATATGATTATAAAATTTTTCGCATTAATCCGAGATTATACCGGTTCAAAGGAAATAAGCGTTGAAGGTTGCCATACCTTAAGAGAGCTGTTGAATAAGTTATGCAGCAGATATGGTAAAAGCTTCTCTGAAAAGCTTTTTGCCGGGGACAGGCTGAGTGAGGATATAATAATTCTTGTAAACGGAAGGCATATTGAGCATTTGAAAGGCCTGGACACCGGTCTTGAGGAGAACGATGAAATAAGCATATTCCCGAGGATAGCAGGAGGCTGAAGATATCATCACTTGTAGGAGGGGTATGAAAATGTACAATTTTTATGATATTGTGAACAAATATGAAAGAGACAGGAAACATATCCTGGCGATGCTTCAGGATATACAAAGAGAGTATAACCATATACCAAGGGAAGCTATGAATGTACTTTCGGAGCAGTTGGATGTGCCTCTGTGCAAGCTGTACGGCATTGCTACCTTTTATAAATCGCTGAGCTTAAGGCCTAAGGGAAGAAATATAATCAAGGTATGTGACGGAACGGCATGTCATATAAGATCCTCTCAATTAATAATGGATGAGCTTGAAAAACTTTTGGGAATAAAACCGGGAGAAACATCCCGGGATGGTGAGTTCACTCTGGAGACAGTTAATTGCCTTGGTTCATGCGCCATAGCTCCTGTAATGGTTATAAACGAAACATATTATGGGAAAGTCACTCCCGCAAAGCTGCGGGATATTATAAAGGAATGCGGAGGTAAAGACAATGAGTGATTTAATCTCTGCTGAAAAAAAGAAGATACTTGTCTGCTGTGGAACCGGATGTGTGGCCAATGGCAGTATAAAGGTCTATGAAGAGTTTATAAGGCATCTTTCAGGGTTAAGTGATGCAGCTGCAGTAGAAGCAGTGGTTAAATCAACCGGGTGCAATGGGCTGTGTGAAAGAGGGCCTATAGTTAAGATACAGCCGGATGATATTTCATATTTTAAAGTAAGAATAGAGGATGTACCGGAGATAATTGAAAAGTCGGTTCTGGACACCAAGGTGGTTGACAGGCTGCTCTATCATGACAATACAACGGGAAAAAGTTTCAGGTCCCATAAGGATACGGATTTTTACAAAGGACAATATAAAATTGCTTTAAGGAATATTGGTGAAATCGACCCCGGAAATATTGACGATTATATCGTGAGGGGAGGATATTCAGCACTGAAGAAGGCTCTTTTTCAATTAAGTCCTGAGGAGATAATAGGCATAATAAAGAAATCGGGACTCAGGGGCAGAGGAGGCGCCGGATTTCCCACAGGTATGAAGTGGGAAGAATGCAAAAACTCTGAAGGCAGCCCCAAGTATGTAATATGCAATGGAGATGAAGGAGATCCCGGGGCCTTTATGGACAGGAGCATAATGGAGGGCGACCCGAACAGCATAATAGAAGGAATGACTGTTTGCGCACATGCAGTGGGAGCTGAGGAAGGCTATATTTATATAAGGGATGAGTATGGGCTAGCTCTTAAGAATATGTCTGCAGCAATCCGGGAAGCCGAGAAGCATGGCTTTCTGGGAGAGGATATTCTGGGAAGCGGCATGATCTTCAGAATAAACATCGTCAGGGGCGGCGGAGCGTTTGTATGCGGTGAATCTACAGCCCTTATGGCTTCGATAGAGGGGAAAGTTGGTGAGCCGAGGGCAAAATATATACATTCAACGAAAAAAGGACTGTGGGGAAAACCTACTGTGCTGAACAATGTTGAGACCTGGGCCAATATCCCGGAAATAATAAATAAAGGCTGGGAGTGGTTTAATAGTATAGGGGCTGAGCACGGAAAAGGAACAAAGGTCTTTTCACTGGTAGGAAAGGTGAAGAATACAGGGCTTGTGGAGGTTCCGTTAGGTACAACCCTGAGGGAACTGGTAATGAACATAGGCGGAGGAATAATAGGCGACCGGAAGTTCAAGGCTGTCCAGACAGGGGGACCCTCCGGAGGCTGCATACCGGAAAAACATCTGGATTTGGAAGTGGATTTTCATTCTCTGGAAAGTGTGGGATCCATGATGGGATCCGGGGGAATGATAGTAATGGACGACAGGACATGTATGGTGGAAGTGGCAAAGTATTATATCAAGTTTTTATCGGAAGAATCCTGCGGTAAGTGCATTCCATGCAGAGAAGGCCTTAGACAGATGTTGAATGTCCTCCAGGGCATAACCAGAGGGGAAGGCAAGGAAAGCGATATTAACCTCCTTTTAGAGCTCGGCGAAATGATGAAAGAAACTTCTCTCTGCGCCCTGGGAAAAACTGCACCAAATCCTGTAATAACCACGATAAGATACTTCATGGATGAATATTTGGAGCATATATTAAACAAAAACTGTCCGGCAGGAGTATGCAAGCCATTGACCATGTTTGAAATTGATGAAGATCTTTGCAGGGGATGCGGTATCTGCAAAAAAAGCTGCCCTGCCGATGCAATCCGCGGCCAGTTGAAAGCACCTCACAGCATTGATGTTTCCAGATGCATCAGATGCGGCAGCTGTATTGATATATGCAGCTTTAAAGCAATACATACGGCAAGGGGGGCGGAGAAATGAGAATTATTATAGATGGCAGGAATTGTGAAGCTGAACCTGGTGAATACATACTTGCTGTAGCGAAACGAAACGGAATCGATATCCCCACCCTGTGCAGCAGCGATGCCCTTCCCGGAATCGGAAGCTGCAGGATTTGTGTGGTGGAGCTGATTGAAAGAAACAAAACCAGGGTCGTAGCTTCCTGCATATATCCCATAACTCACGAAGCGGAGGTCATAACCAACAGTCAAAGAATTATAGGAATAAGAAAAACAATTATGAAGCTTCTGCTTTCCCGGGCCCCTGAAAACGAACACCTGAGCAATTTTGCCAAAAGGTACGGGTTGTGGCCGTCGGAGCTGCTGAATGCTCAGGAAGAAGAATGCATATTATGCGGACTTTGCACCAGGGCTTGTGAAGAACTGGGGGCCAATGCAATTTCAACAGTTGGCAGGGGAACGGATAAAAAGGTATCAACCCCTTATGATGAGCCTTCGGCTGTTTGCATAGGGTGCGGATCCTGCGCAGCGGTATGCCCGACTAAGGTTATTAAGGCAGAAGAAGTCAACGGCACCAGGAAAATATGGGGGAAAACCTTTGAGCTATTAAGGTGCAAAAGGTGCGGCAAACACTACGCACCAAGGGAGTATATTGATTTTATGGAGAAAAAGCTTGGAGAGAAGTCTGAAGCAGATTACTGCAGCAGCTGCAGAAAGGTAATGCAGGCAGAAAAGTTCAGGGATATTTACAGGATATAAAAAAACTGACACGCTATACGTTATTGATTCCGGAGGGTGCCGCAAAACTATTTAAGCAGTTGGCGGCACCTTTTTCATATTTAAAGAATAATACGTTTTAAGGACACGGGGACACGGGGACGTTTCGCCTGTCCCACTGTTCGCATTATAAGAATGATGCGACGCATCTGAAGTATGTAATCGTCCAACAGGGCACTAGCCTTGTATAATACCGAGCACTTATTGGCTTTGGTCAACAGAATCAAGTGAAGATACGCAGTAAAATCCGTGGGATTTACGTGAGGTAAATCCAGCACATACCAACAGGAGGTTGGGTTTATGTGCGTCAGGATTTTACAAGTATCAAGCTCTGATTCTGTCCAAAGCTAATATCGTGCGAGTCGGTATACAAGGTTAGTGCTCTGGGAGTACGATTACAAATTTATAGTTGTGTCACATTCTTCGCATAATGTGCAGCGGCTTCTTAATTGCAAAATTCCTATTGACAAATCAAAAAACAGAAAAATTAGCAAAATGCATACCAATTTTATCAGCTTAGTGTAAAATTGTTCTAGGACAAAAAATAGCAAGAGACCACTCTTTTTGGT
>DAOLPD010000029.1:0-22577 GCA_035417425.1 Bacillota bacterium | reverse complement strand
AAATCTACGAAACATGAAGATATTTAAAGAAAATGAGAGTATATTAAGGGAGGAATAAAAATGAAAAAACAGATTAGTATTGAAGGAATGAGCTGCGGCCACTGCGTTAAGCATGTTGAGGGCGCACTTGGCGAGGTTCCCGGCGTTATAAAGGTCGATGTGAGCTTGGAAGGCAAATACGCAATTGTGGAATTGGAAAAGGAAGTTCCCGATTCTGTGCTTAAGAATGCGGTTGATGAGGCAGGCTATGATGCCGGAACTGTAAAAGAGCTGTAAACAAGCAGTAAAGGAGGAATACCCTTGGATTGTAATTGCGACCACAATGTAACTGTCCGAACAGAAAAAGAAAAGAAGGATATCATATCAAGGCTGAACCGCATTGAGGGGCAGGTAAGGGGCATCAAAGGAATGATAGAGAAGGATGTATATTGTGACGACGTTTTAAACCAGATATCCTCTGTAAACTCAGCAATGAATTCGGTGGGCAAGCTGATTTTGAAAAATCATATGAAATCCTGCCTGATAAAACGTATTCAAGCCGGAGAACTGGATGTGGTCGACGAGCTGCTTTACACAATTGAAAAAATGCTGAAATAAATAATTGGAAAAAGAGAACCTTGTTGTCTTGGAACAGCGGGGTTCTATTCTTATGTGCTTATTCTGCTTACAGTTTTGTATGGGAGATTCATATTTTTTTTATTTTAAATTAAAACTCTACGGAGCGTTTATTGAATTATTGTTCGTCTGCGGTTATTATTAATGCATGGAGGTGGCAATATGGATTGCAGCAAGGTTGGAAAGCTGATATTGGGTTTGCGGAAAGAAAAGGATATGACACAAAAACAGCTTGCCGACGCTATGAATATCAGTGACAAGACCATTTCAAAATGGGAGCGTGGTTTGGGATGCCCTGATGTATCCCTTCTTCGCGGACTCTCTGAAGTATTAAACGTTGACATCGAAAAAATATTGCTGGGGGATTTGGAACCCAATAATGCAGACGGAGGAAATATGAAAAAAATAAAATTTTATATGTGCCCCAATTGCGGAAACACACTGACTTCCATTGGGGAGTCCGATGTTTCCTGCTGCGGGCGAAAACTTATGCCGCTTATCCCAAAACCGGTTGATGAAATTCACAAATTAACGGTGGAAGAGATAGAGAATGATTTTTATATTACATTTACACATGAGATGAGCAAGAAGCATTATATCAATTTTATTGCCTATGTTGCCTACGATAGAGTGCTCTTCATAAAATTGTACCCGGAACAGGGCAGCGAAGTACGTTTTCCCAAAATGTACGGCGGTAAGATTTATATGTGCTGTAATCAGCACGGATTATGGGTGAATGACTAAAGAGAATTACAACGGACTATGGATGATACGTACGAGTGGTTGTAATGATAAGTATCAGGAGCCGGAAGAAAAATTCCGGCTCTTAAATTTTTTTTGAAAAAATTTGTAATCTGCTATAGACATTTAATATAAACCATGATATTATTAACATTGTTATTAAATATTAACAATGTTAATAATATGTATACATGTTAATACCTTAGATTATATAAACGGGGATAGGTGATATTATGAAGGAGAAAACAACGGAAGATAAAAAGATTCTGAAGAAACAGAGGATCAGGACATACTTTTTGGAAGCAGCCAGAGAAGTAATATTAAATGATGGCGTTGAAAGTGTCACAGTGAGGAAGGTTGCAGATATGGCAGGCTATTCCTATGCAACCATTTATAATTATTTCTCCGATCTAAACCAGCTGCTTTGGGAAGTTAAAAAACTGATGATCAATGATATTGTTGAAGCATTATACAAAAAAATGGCTGGAATGACGAAGGATGTTGACGGATTCAAGAAGAGCTTCAAAATGTATGTTGAATATTTTTTAGTAAACCCTAATGTGTTCAAATTTTTCTATTTCCACCATTTGAGCAAACCTGCCGAAGAAACCGGAGAAAATGAGGAGGAGCCCGATTTTGATGCAATGTGGGAAGAAACCTTTAAGGAATTTGTAATTTCAGGAAAGATTAAGGCAGAGGACATTGAAGTACTTGCAAGAACACTGATTTATGCCGTACACGGGCTGATAACACTATACTTTTCAGAGGATGTGGATTATAAGGGAGAGGATGTTTACAGTGAGCTGGACAAAGTTATTGAATATATATTGGGAGGGGAGTAAATGAAAAGCAGGAGAAGAATAGTGCTGGCTGCGGTTATAGTCCTTGTAGCAATTATAATTGCTGTATTCGGAGCTAAATCATATATTGAAGCAAGTCTTGTAAAACTGACTGAAACAAGCATCCCGGATGTGGATTTGTCAAAGATTGCGGATGGGGTATATAAAGGCAGTCATAAGGTTTTTCCGGTGGAAGCTGAAGTAAGGGTGACAATAGAAAATCATAAGATAATCGGGATAGAGCTGGTCAAGCACTTTAACGGACAGGGGACAGCCGCTGAAGTAATCCCGGACGGGGTTACAGAGGCGCAGTCCTTAAAGGTGGATATTGTCTCAGGTGCAACATACAGCAGCAAGGTAATATTAAAGGCCATAGAAAATGCACTGCAAAGTGCGAACAGATAAAAAGGAGCAGTTATAATGAGCAGTACAGAAATCTACTATTTTTCCGGTACCGGCAATTCACTGCATGTAGCAAAAGAATTGCAGGAGCGGATTGAGGGGGCAAAGCTTATACCGGTTATAAGCCGGTTGGATAGAGAAATAGTTGAAACTGATGCAGAGACAATAGGGTTTGTATTCCCGGTATATTTTTCGGCAATCCCGGTACCGGTGAAGAATTTTATCAAAAAACTGAATTTGAAATCGGCAAAATATATTTTTGCTGCAGCAACAAGAATCGGAACTTCACACAGTGCTTTTGTGACCATAGATAAAATATTGAAAAGCAAAGGCCAACGCCTGGATTCATATTTTTCTCTCAATATGCCCGGAAATGATCCGAAATTTGATTATAAGGTTCCTTCAGAGGAAGAGATAGCAAGATTGGAAGCAGTTGTTAAAAATAGGCTTGATGCTATTCAGAGCATTATAAAAAATAAAGAAATTAGCAGAGAAAAGGATGTTGACTGCACAATCCATATCCCCTTTGTGGGGATCCTTTCATCCCTGGCGGCTCTTATAGACATATCCAAAGACAATTTGTACTGCGATTCAAAATGTACAGGATGCGGTATATGTGAAAAGGTCTGCCTTGCACATAAGATTAAAATGGTTGACGGAAAGCCTGAATGGCAGGATAATGTGAAATGTTATCATTGTGCTGCCTGTCTCAACTATTGTCCTGCGCAGTCTGCCCAGATAAAATCACATACTGAAAAAAACGGAAGATATTCGCATCCGTATGCAGAGGTAGAAGATATTGCAATGCAAAAAAATTCCTTTTAAATCCATAAAAATCTATTGACTATTTCTGGAATAGTATTATAATAAAATCAAACATGTTTAAAACATGTTTGATTTTATTATTTGGAGGTTTATTTGAATTTGGATAATGCGAAGGAAAAAATCTTACAGGCTGCCTTGGATCTGTTGGATAGCGAAGGTGATGCTGGGAAAATAACCACACGGCAAATAGCAAAAAAAGCCAATGTGAACCTGGCCCTTATCAACTACTACTACCAATCAAAAGAGAATCTTATGGTCATGGCTGCGGGATACAGGATGGGAGGCATTATTGAACAAGTACTTTTAGAAAGCAATACAGATGAGGATCCTGTCGTGAAGCTGAAAAAGCTGCTGACTACTACGGCAGATTTTAGCTTTAAGCACCATGAAATATTCAAGATTGCAATAACAGGAGAACTTAAGGAAGGATGCAGGACTTCCTGTGCAATGGTTATACCGCTGCTGAAGGAGCTTTTTGGGAACAAGAGTGAAGCTGAATTAAGGATTATTGCTCTGCAGTTGATGCTTCCTTTTCATTTCATTGTTATATATCCTGATAAGTATGGAGATTATCTGGATGTTGACTTTTTTGATGAACAGCAAAGAACTCGGACGATAATTCAGATGACTGAAAATCTTTTGTCTCGGACAGAAGGTAAAAAATCTTGATAACAGGGGAGTTTTTTATGTTAATGATTAATACCAATGAATATAAAGCTTGCCGCCATAGTGTGAATGCAACAAGAGTAATCGTGTCGGTGCTTGGAGTAATTCTTGCATTAAGCGGTATTTGCCATGGTTTTTTTGAAGCTCTTCAGGGGAATACCCCCATAAAGGGCCTGATTATTAATGCCATAGGTGAAGCAAACAGGATGTGGGTGTATGGCAACGAACCAGCATTTACAATAATCCCTAATTTCTTTATTACAGGCATAGCTTCGATTATTGTCAGCCTTGCCATTATAATATGGTCTGTCGGATTCATTGACAGGAGGAATGGACCGCTTATTTTTCTGCTTCTCTTCATCCTGTTGTTTCTTGTCGGCGGAGGTATAGGGCAAATAGTATTCTTTACTTTAATTTGGGCCTTTGCTACCCGTATCGACAAACCTCTGACCTGGTGGAGGAGGACTCTTCCGGTCAGTATGAGGAAAGCTCTGGCAAGGCAATGGCGTTCGTATCTTGCAATAAGCTCAATCTTGATTCTTTTTGCCCTTGAGGTTGCTGTTTTTGGGATTGTACCGGGGATAAGCGATCCTGATTCGATTACAATAGCAATGCTGACCAGCCTTGGATTTGGATTGCTGTTCATGCTTCTAGCTTTTGTTTCGGGATTTGCCCATGAAATTGAAAAAAAGGAGATATATAATTATGAATAAGGTATTGGTAGCTTATGCTTCAAAATATGGAGCAACAGCGGGGATTGCCGAAAAAATAGGAGAGGTGCTGAATCAGGAGGGCTTGCAGTCTGACGTACTGCCTGCCAAGCAGGTTCGGGATTTGTCAGCCTATAAGGCAGTTATTATTGGCAGTGCAGTTTATTTAGGGATGTTCCGCAGAGAAGCCGCGGCTTTTCTGAAGACTAATGAAATGCAGTTATCCAAGCTGCCGGCATGGATGTTTTCCAGCGGCCCAATTGACCCGGGTGATCCAATGGAGCTGTCGGAAGGCTGGCTTTTTCCGGAGTCACTGCGCCCGGTTATTGACAATATACAACCCCGGGACATAATTTGTTTCGGAGGCAAGGCAGAGATGAAGAATCTTAATTTATTTGAGAAGTTTATTGTGAAGAAGGTAAACTCACCTATGGGCGACTTCCGCAATTGGGAAGCCATAGTTGCGTGGGCTGAAGGAATTGCGGATAAATTGAAGTAAAGGGGATACTTATTATAAGAGCAAAGGAGGAGTGCTTTTATGAAAACGGATCAGGATAGAATTAAGAGTTTGACGGAATACGTACAGGGGCTTTTGGATAATGAGAATGGAAGGGAGCTATTCTTTAAGTACAGGACTTATATTGAAGGGATTACTCCCCAGGAGGCTTTTGAAATTTTTCACCATATTCTGCAGAAGGGCATAAAGCCGAAGGAAATTCTGACTGTTCTGGATAAAGCGATAAATGTATTTTATAAAAGCCTGGCGAATTATACATGGAAATGGCCCGATAAAGACAGTTTTATGGATTATTTGATGCGGGAAAACCGCGCTCTGGAAGAAAAGCTTGAAGGTATTAAAGAAATCATCAAGGATAAGTCTCCGGAGACCGAAAAGGAAGAACTGATACTTCGGATGCATGAGCTCAGGAAGTTTAATCATCACTATCTCAAAAAAGAAAACATACTGTTCCCCTACCTGGAAAAGAAAATGAAGAAGTTTGACGGCCTGTCTATCATGTGGGAATTACACGATCAGGCCAGGACACAGCTTAAAAAGGTCATTGAATGCTTGGAGGCTGAAGACTGTATAGATGCGGAGTTTAACACAGAACTGGGAAAGTTGTTCTTTGATATGTACGGCCTGGTGCAGAAGGAAGAGCTGATCCTTTTCCCGGCAGCCAGTGAGATTATTACTGATAATGAATGGCATGAAATGCAAAGGCAGAGTATGGAATATGAGTTCCCATTCATTGAAAGGCCTGAATTGGCAGGCAATGGATATATACCGGGTATTAAGGAAGGCTGCCGCTTTGAAACGGAAACAGGAGCTTTGGATTTCAATGAAATTCTTGCGATATTTAATGCGCTGCCTGTGGATCTGACATTTGTCGATGAAAATAAAAAAGTAAAATTTTTTACCAAGCCTAAGGATAGAATATTCCCCCGTTCCCCTGCAGTCATAGGAAGGGATGTAGAAAAATGCCATCCTCCGGAAAGTGTCCATGTGGTCAATGAAATACTTGATGCCTTTAAGGAAGGCAGACAGGATAATGCCGTATTTTGGATAAAGGTTAAGGGCAGGATGATCCTGATACAGTATTTTGCCGTAAGGGATTCAATGGGCAGATTCCTGGGGACTCTGGAAGCCAGCCAGGATATAACGGACATTGTAAAGCTTGAAGGGGAAAGAAGGCTTCTTCAGTTTAATAAATAGAACGAATGCTACATATCTGAAGTTTGCATAACCCTCCGCAAGAGACAGTATAGTATATCGAGGCACACGGATTATGATTTTGACAGGCCTACTGCAATGCCTTTGGAAAAGTTCTGACGGTGCCAAAAGGCCCTCCATGGCCCGAGACACCTAAGCCGGCCTCCTGCCGGCTTCACGAACTTTTTACCAAAGCCATATCAGAGGCCTGTTGCCAAAATGCATAAAAGTGTGCCCTGCTATACTATACAAGCTCTTGCTTGGCTATGCAAACTTAAAACTATATCGCATTCATCTTCCTATGCGCATCTACTGTTTAGTAATAGAAGCGTACAAATTTAATGGAGTAAATGTCGCAAAGCAGCAGGTCGTCTGTTTCAACTTCGTTTATTATGATATAGCTTATACCTACATCAACAAGCGTTCCTTCACGGTCTATAAGCATGTTGGTTCCGATAAGGAATTCTACTTTTACCCGTTTGCCTATCTGAGTCTTGAGATAGCCCTGTGTGTACTCGATATCAAGTACCGGTGTTGTCGGCAGCATGTCAAAATCTACCGGAGCGGCACCTGTTACAGGCATCTGCATTGTCTGAGGCGGCATTTGAGGCATTTGCTGTCCCATCTGTTGCCCACCCATTTGTTGTGCCCCCATCTGCTGCTGTATTGGAAATGTCTGGGGTGCCATTGGATAGCCAAAGGTGGTGCCCATTTCGGGAGCCTAGCTGAACTGGGGCTGACCTCCGCTGCCTGCAGGTGTCTGGTTGAAATTGTATGAACTATTGCTGTACATAGTTATCTCCTTTCATAGATAATATTTCAATGTCCGTGCGTTACTTTGCCGCGCAAAACGTGCATGGACGGATCTTTTACGTAGAATAGTAAAGTCTTGTCGGATTATAGAAGCAGTGCTCGCCTATACGGTTTGCAAATATTCCTGAGCCGTTCCTCGGAAAAGTTTGGATGCATGTTGGGGTAAAAGGATTGAAGTACCATAGGCAATAGGCCACTGTAAGCATCTTATTGCCCGACAGGGCCCAATCGGCTATATCATAGTGTATTTGCTCAGGCCGCATGTTATATATATTCTGTGCATTATATGCTCCTCCAAGAGTATCGGAAGCACAGTCAAACTGGCCTGGCTGGAACAGTATCCTTCTTAAATCTCCCTGGCCTATTCTTTGATATTCACCGTTGGGTACATGAACTCTATTCATAATAACGGTGGCTACAGCCTTCATACCGTTGTCCCCTTCGCCACCGGCCTCACACCTTATCATACGAGCAAATATTTCTCTGGTAGAAAGCGCCATAAAAATTCACCTCACATACAGTGATATTATCATTTTATGTATCAGAGGGCTATTTGACACTGTAACAGCAAAGAATTTATAACGAGGCGGAAAGATGTCCACTAACAGGCGGTGAGCATATCTCCCGTATTGTTGAAACGTGAAGAGGCAAGAAAATTTTTATGCAAATGAAAAATTTTCTGCTGATGCGTTATAATTAAAATATGCAATATATTTAGAAGTCAGGTAATGCTGAAAGTATGAAAATAAGACATAGGGAGGAATATTACATGGATAAAATAATATTAGGTAAAACCATAGGCCAATGGGTTGAAGAGTTTCCTATCATAGATAATCTAATGAGCTACAAGCCGGTTTTCTGGACCAACAAGAAGCTGGACAACGCAGACAAAGTGTTACCCGGGCTTTCATTGACCCTTGAGGATATGGTTGATGCTGAGAAAAGGCTTCAAAGATTTGCACCCCTTATATCCGTGCTGTTTCCCGAGACGGCGGACAAAGGAGGCTTGATTGAATCCGAATTGGTATGTATAGGGAAAATGAAAAATAGTATTCAAAAGGTATACCGGCAGGACTTCCAAGGCGAATTAATGCTGAAATGTGATAATTACCTGCCTGTGGCAGGATCTATCAAGGCAAGGGGCGGCATTTACGAGGTCCTGAAGCATGCGGAGGATTTGGCTGTCAAGCACGGTTTGATACGTATTGACGATGACTATTCAAGGCTGGGGTCGCCAGAGTTCAAGGAATTCTTCGGTAAATTTTCCCTGGCTGTAGGTTCAACAGGAAATTTGGGGCTAAGTATAGGAATAATGGGTTCTGCCTTGGGTTTTAATGTTACCGTACATATGTCTGCTGATGCAAAGGAATGGAAAAAGAGTCTTCTCAGAAGCAGGGGAGTCAATGTCATAGAATACTCTTCCGATTACAGTAAGGCGGTTGAGGAGGGGAGAAGACAATCACAGCAGGATCCGAACAGTTACTTTGTGGATGATGAGCATTCCAAGAGCTTGTTCCTGGGATACAGCGTGGCGGCTTTTCGTTTGAAGAAACAGCTTGATGCTTTGGGAACAAAGGTAGATGAGAGCAATCCCTTGTTTGTATATGTGCCCTGCGGAGTTGGAGGCGCACCGGGTGGAATATGCTTTGGTCTGAAGCATGTCTTTGGAGATAATGCACATGTATTTTTTGTGGAGCCGACTCATTCCCCATGTATGCTTCTCGGTCTGGCTACCGGTGAAAATGAAAAACTGTCGGTGCAGGATTTCGGTATAGATAACATAACCGATGCCGACGGACTTGCAGTTGGGAGGCCTTCAGGATTTGTAGGCAATATGGTGGGGAGGCTTTTAAGCGGTATTTATACTGTTGAGGATAATGAGCTTTATAAGCTGCTGGCAATGATGAAAGATAAGGAGAATATAAAGATTGAGCCTTCGGCTACGCCGGGGCTGCTGGGCCCCCTGCAGGTGGAGTCTTCCGTGAAAAATGCGACTCATATTGCATGGGCTACAGGAGGATTGTTTGTGCCCGAGGATATGATGCGGGAGTTCTATGAAAGGGGTAAAAAACAATTGGGTGAGCTTTAAGCTCATCCAATTGTTTTTTCTTTTATATACTTCTCTACAACATCATCATAGCTCTTTATAAGCGCTTTGATTACAGGGTTTTTGGAAGAGTTGAAGCTCATATCGCCAATTGTGCTTATAGGAAGTATTTTTGGTGAGGTGCCTGTCATAAAAACACCGTCCATTTCCCCAAGCACAGAAACTAATATGGGTTCTTCAATTATTTCTATTCCCAGTTTCTTGCAGAGCTCAAATACGTATACCCTGGTTATACCTATCAGCACGTTCCCTTTGGGGGCGGTCAGTACCTTACCATTCCTGACAAAAAATATATTGGAGCGGCTTCCTTCGGTAATCTCACCTTCCCTGTTCACCAGCAGTGCTTCATAAGCCTTTGCTTCAGCTAAAGCAGCCGCAACCCTTTCCTTGTAACTTGAGTTTACCACTTTGGCATTGGGATTGTTCCGTTCTTCCTTGAGAAGAATTCCATGCACTCCTGTTTCGTATTGTTCAGGGGTTGGGTAGCTGCTGCGGATGAAATATGCCACAAAGTCGGGAACAGTGTTTTCCATATTATACACAATTATTTTCATATTTTTTTCAGGACTGTTATTGATTTTGACAAGCTCCATTATACTTTCCCGGATATTATTTGAAATATTGGCTACCGAATAGTTGATAAGTTTGGCTGAAGCCTCCAGCCTTTCCATATGTTTTTCCAGGAAAAGAGGAATTCCGGATATTACTTTTATTACCTCATATATTGTCCGGGAAGAGCCTGCCCAAATATCCCCTGTCTCTGAAGCAGGTATGATTCTGCCATTTATAATCATATATTTTTCTTCTATTTCACTAATCATAAATCTGTCTCCTGTCTCTATAAATAATTGTTCTATAATAGAAATCTAGCATTATGTGTATTATATTTCAAGGGGTATATGTTTCGTGTCAAACATTTTTCAAAATTAATGTGCCGTGAAGAATACATTGCTTTTTGTAAAAAAGTAAGTATTACTGCTGCTTTTGTGATGATAAATCTTTTTCACGGCATGTATATTAAATACAGGTTAGGAATATTAGCACGATAAGCCGATATATATCATAAGAGGAGGTGGAGTTATATGCCAAGTTATTTTGAGTTGTTTGTCCGGCTTGCACTTGCCTGCTTTCTCGGCGGGATCATAGGCTTTGAAAGGGAAAAGACCAGGCATCCCGCGGGCTTCAGGACGCATATATTGGTATGCGTGGGATCTGCACTGGTCATGTTGTGCAATATTTATATTTTTGAGCAGTACAAAGGTCTTGCCAATATTGATCCGGGACGTTTCGGGGCACAGGTAATAAGCGGCATAGGATTCCTGGGGGCAGGCACCATATTGAAGGAAGGTGTGACTGTCAAGGGATTGACAACTGCAGCCAGCCTTTGGTCGGTTGCTTGTATAGGAATATCCGTGGGACTGGGGTTTTATTTCGGCTCGCTTCTTACCACCGCTTTTGTACTTGTTGCTCTTGTGGTCTTTTCAAGATTTCAAGTACTTATATCTGGGGGCAGGAAAAATACGATCCTGAAAATAAAATCAGAGGATAAGCCGGGGCAGCTGGGGAAAATTGGAACCCAATTGGGTTCATTTAATCTGAAAATATGTGACATCTCCATAGAAGTGGAGGATGAAGCCTCAGTCATGATAAAGATAAAGATCAATAAAGCCAAAGAGGATATTGGCCCTGAGATTTTAGATTCCCTGTCCAAAATTGAAGGTGTATTGCAGATTGAAGTTTGCTGATATTGAAGGGATTAATAAAGTTATCCCTTTGATACATGTTTGTTTCCTTCTATATAGAATCTCCAAGGCTTATCCTTATATTCCCCGGCATAGTCTATATTGATTCTCGGGGAGGACTTTATAGAAAAAGGTTCATTTTGTGCATCACATATATAAAGTGTGCTGCCGCACAAGTCAAGTCCGTTTTCAGCCTTTCCTATGCCCATGCTCATACAGAGCTTTCCCGGCCCATTGCACATTCCGGATCTCTGACTTGTTGACAGGGATAATAGATCCATGCCGTATCTTAATTTAGCCATATGATCGATTCCGTCAACCGGCTCAACTGCCCTCACCAGTACTGCTGAGGGCTTATCCTTCTGTTCTGTGACCACATTGAAGCAGTAGTACATTCCATAAATGAGATATACATAGGAGAAGCCTCCTTCATGATACATTATCTCATTCCTTTTGGTCCTTCTCAGGCCATAAGCATGGCAGGCTTTGTCTTCAGGGCCTACGTATGCTTCAGTTTCTACAATCCTTCCGATAATTCGAAAATCCCGGGTTTTGTGCACCAGATGCTTTCCCAGCAGATCCTTTGCTACAATCAATGGATCTCTAAGATAGAAGCTCCTTTCAAGCTTATCCATAATACCTCCGTTTAAATCTTTTTATACTTAGTAGTAGAAGAATTACGCGATGTATCTGAAACTTGCAGTTATCCTGCAGAGCACTAACCTTGTATAAAAGCGAGCACTTATTGGCTTTGGGCAACAGAATCGAGTGAAGATACACAGTAAAATCCGTGGGATTTACGTGAGGTAAATCCA
Organism: Bacillota bacterium; assembly: GCA_035417425.1. Taxonomy (GTDB): domain Bacteria; phylum Bacillota; class Clostridia; order Lutisporales; family Lutisporaceae; genus BRH-c25. Next base: position 10,591 of record DAOLPD010000029.1, on the reverse strand, counting down.
GCACATACCAACAGGAGGTTGGGTTTATGTGCGTCAGGATTTTACAAGTATCAAGCTCTGATTCTGTCCAAAGCTAATATCGTGCGAGTCGGTATACAAGGTTATTGCTCTGAGGGTATGACTGCAAACTTATAATTATGCCGCATTATTTGTATAGTATACAATAATAGTAGTATGAGCATGAGCAATTTACAATATGAAAATATTACTATATAATAGACGCAAGACACGAGAAACGAGTAAAAGGAGGCCGGAATAATGCAGGACAACAGCAGGATAATATCTGCGGACAAAGATAAATTTTACAAGATTATGATTACCAGACTGGAGGGTCTGCTTTCAAGTGAATCCGACTGGCTGGCCAATTTATCAAATGCCGCGGCTTTACTTTATACGAACCTGAAGGATATCAACTGGGCGGGTTTTTATCTTATGAAGAAGGAAGAGCTTGTATTGGGGCCTTTCCAGGGGAAAACAGCCTGTACAAGAATAAAGCCGGGGAAAGGGGTATGCGGTACGGCAGCGGCAGAAATGAGGACCCAGCTTGTACCTGATGTGCATTTGTTTCCGGGACACATCGCCTGCGACAGCGCTTCAAACTCTGAAATAGTGGTTCCTTTAATCAAGGATGGAACAGTATTCGGAGTATTGGATATTGACAGCCCCATAAAAAACAGGTTTGACGAACTGGATGCCAAATACCTTCAGCTTTTTGCAGATAAGCTTAATAAGTATATTGATTGGAGCCAAATCAGCTGAGGAGGTAATTGGATGAAGTTCGGCAGAGAAAGCGGAATACTTCTGCATCCTACCTCGCTGCCTTCGAAATTCGGTATTGGTGAATTGGGCAGCGAAGCATACGGTTTCGCGGATTTTTTGGCCAGAAGCAGGCAGAAGCTTTGGCAAATCCTGCCTCTGGGTCCTGTAGGCTATGGAGAATCTCCATATCAGTGTTTTTCTGCCTTTGCAGGTAATACTATGCTGATAAGCATTGAGAAGCTTATTGAGGACAAGCTTTTACTTCAGGAGGATATTGGGGCACTGCCTGATTTTGATACTGAGCTTGTGGAGTTCGAAAAGGTCAGGGCATTTAAATCCGGCTTATTCAGAAAAGCCTTTAACAGATTTGAAGCTGCCGGCGCAGGTGAAGATTATAACAAGTTTTTAATGGAGAATAATTACTGGCTTGGGGAGTTTTCTTTTTTTATGGCTTTAAAGGAATATTTCGGAGGGGCTGCCTGGAACCTCTGGGATAAGGAAATAGCCTTCAGGGATTCCAAAGCAATGGTATATTACAGGAATAAGCTGTCCCGGGAAATTGAGTATCAAAATTTTCTGCAGTATGTTTTCTTCAGCCAGTGGAGGTTGCTAAAAGAATATGTAAACAAACAGGGCATAAGAATAATAGGGGATCTGCCTCTTTTCATATCCTATGACAGCAGTGATGCCTGGTCTCAGAGCTATCTGTTCGAGTTGGATGAGGAGGGCAATCCTCTAAAGACGGCCGGAGTGCCTCCGGATTATTTCAGCGAAACAGGGCAATTCTGGGGAAACCCCCATTACAAATGGAATGAGATGGAGAAAGACGGATTCAAATGGTGGAGGGATAGGCTGGATCTGCTGTTTCAAATGGCAGATATCATCAGAATAGACCATTTCAGAGGCTTTGAAAGCTACTGGGAGATACCGGCAGGAGAAAAAACGGCACAAAAGGGATGCTGGGTAAAAGCTCCCGGCAGGAAGCTTTTCCAAACTTTAAGAGCACATAGGAAAGACATGCATATTATTGCTGAAGACCTGGGTTTTATTACCAAGGAAGTAGAAGAGCTGAAAAATGAGTTTGGGTTTCCCGGTATGAAGATATTGCAGTTTATTTTCAACGGGCCTTTGGAAGAAGAATTGCTTCCTCATAATTTTGAAGAGAATTCGGTTGTATATACCGGAACCCATGACAATGATACTACGGCAGGCTGGTATCAGAAGATGAAGATAGCAAACCCCAAAGCAGATTATGAGATGAAGGATTATTTTCACATATCAGGAGAAATCGGAGAGAAAGCAATATGCTGGACTCTTATCGAGGCAGCTTTGAACAGCCCTGCAAATACGGCAATAATTCCAATGCAGGATTTGCTGTGCTTGGGAAGTGAGGCACGAATGAATATTCCAAACACAATAGGAGGCAGGAACTGGGGTTGGAGACTTAGAAAAGGGTTGTTGACAACAGAACTGGAGGAGAAGCTTGCGGGCCTGTCGGAGCTGTATGGCAGAAATAAGAATTAATAAAGATAATAATGCAAAAAAGCTATGGAAAATTTCCATAGCTTTTTTGCATTGTTTGCCCCAAAATGCCGTTTAGCTGTAATTTGACACCTAGCTCTCGCTAGGTGGGTATCCGGACATGGCTTTCTATCTTCCTCTGCTGTTTATAGACTTCAAATGAGGCCTGATATCAGGTCATGTACCTTGGATTCCCATGTCGTCTCTGTAGGTTCAAATACAAGCATATCGAACATCCCAGGATTCGGTTGTTTATTTACTATTATATTAACATAAATCATTAACATAGTCTATAGAATTATCTGTCGCGGCTTGTATTTTTTATGTAGAGATAGTTCAATTAACTTGAGTATATATAAATCGGATATTGATATTATTTGTAATAAAGCGCAATTTTATGTATATTAAAATAATATTTGTTGACCTTTACAGTGCAAATTATTTATACTTAATAAAAAGATATTTACAGGCTTGTAGGGGGGATTTTTTTGAAATATACAATCCTGGATTTTGAGGCAATGATTGAAAGCGTCAGAAAAGATGGAAGGATACATAATTATGGGATTCAAGAATTGAGGGTATATGAGAATTATCTTTATTATTTCAGAAAATATGTTGATCATAAATATCATGAATGGGTGGAATACAATCTTTTCCCCAGGGAGAATATAGGCATATACAAGCTCCAGCAATCCGCCAAGCTTCAGTTCAACCCTTCGGAAGTATACAAATACTACGTTGATATGGTAAGCGTATCGAAGGAGGGCCAATTTTGGAAGGCGAAGGATTTGTACATAGATTTTATTGTAAAGGGTGACGGCAGGTACTATGTGGTGGATATAGACGAGTTTAATGATGCCATATGCAGGAAGGAACTAAAGGAAAATGATGTAAGGAATGCCCTCAACGGTTTGAATAATATTCTTAAGGGATATTATGAAAGCAATGATCTTGAGTGCTATATACAAAGCCTGAGAGAGCAGTACGGAGGCATAGGGAAGCTGCTTCTGAGCAAGAAAACAGCTTGACATATATTGGTTATTGAGGTATTATATAATTATTATTAATAAATAATAATATAATATTATATTATAAGGGGGTTATCAGTAATGGATCTGAAAGGAAGCAAAACTGAGAAAAATCTATGGGAAGCTTTTGCAGGTGAGTCACAGGCGAGGAATAAGTATACATATTTCGCAAGTGCTGCAAAAAAGGAAGGATATGAGCAAATATCCGGAATTTTTCAAGAAACCGCGGACAATGAAAAAGAACATGCAAAATTAATATTCAAATTCTTATGCGGAATAGGAAACACAACAGAGAATCTTAAGCATGCGGCAGAAGGGGAAAATTATGAATGGACCTCCATGTACAAGGAATTTGAGAAGACTGCCAGAGAAGAGGGCTTTAATGATATTGCGGAGTTTTTTGGTAAGGTAGCCACTGTTGAAAAAGAGCATGAAGAAAGATACCTGGCTCTGCTGAAAAACCTTGAAAAGGGAAAAGTATTCAAACGTGAAGAGCAGACTACATGGAGATGCAGGAACTGCGGATATATTCACACAGGAGCTGAAGCTCCCGAAATTTGTCCGACCTGCAAGCATCCAAGAGCATACTTCGAAATTGCAGCCTTTAATTATTAATAGTAAACAAAACCCCTGGGGCATAAAACCACAGGGGTTTTTATTCATACGCCTTTCATGGATTTTTCATATACTTCAAGGGTCTCTGCAGCAGTTTTAAACCATGAGTATTCTTTAGCCTTCTCAATGCCCATCAGGCTGTATCTGTGCCATTCATCCCCGTCGGTAAGCAGTGTGAGCATTGAGTCGGATATATCATCTACAGAATATGGGTCTGTAAGAAGGCATGCATCTCCGACAATTTCAGGTATTGAAGACACATTTGAGGTTATGACGGGTATACCGCATTGCATTGCTTCCAATGGAGGCAGGCCAAAGCCCTCGTACAGAGAGGGATAAGCAAATAACTCCGCTCCATTGTAAAAGTAAGGCAGATCTGCAGTGGGAACAAAATTCAGGAATTTTACATAATCGCACAGCTCCAGCTCTTCGGTAAGCTTCCAAAGCGCTTTGAAGGATCTGGAATGCTCTCCCAGTATAAGAAGGTTGATAACCTCTTCTTTCTCAATTATTACTTTCTTAAAGGCCCTTATCAATCTGGCAATATTCTTCCTTTGGCTGAAGCCTCCCAGATAGAGGACATACTTCTTATCCACGCCATACTTGTTGAAAATTACCTTTTTTGCATTGTCCCTATCCAGGGGCTTAAAGATAGGGTCTGCCGCCAAATGGGTTACCGTTATTTTGTCATCATCAATTCCGAAGTACCTTTGGATATCCGATTTGGAGTGGTGAGACACAGTAATTATGTGTGATACATCCTCCAAAATGTAAGGAGTATATTTCAAGGTATAGTTAAGGTGCGGCCTGTCTACGGTTTCAGGCATAATATAAGGAATAAGGTCGTGGAGAGTTATTACTTTTACGCTCTTAAAGCAATTGGGAAGCCCTATACCATTGACGGTATTGTGGAAAACATCAATGGGATAATTGGCATCCCATTTAAGCTCGTATACATTTCGCCAAAAATCAAGGCGTCTTTCACCAATCAGAAGGTTTTTTGGTATATCATTGATTTCAAAATAATCGGTTCCATCTTTATGGGGGTAAAACAAAAATATGTTTCTCAAATGCTTAAGCTTGTTCAGGTTTTCCAGCAGGTTATTGGTATAGGTGGCCAAGCCGGAGCCGATATGCCAGGTTATTACTCTTCCGTCAATGCCGAGGTTCATGTTTTTAGCCTCCCGAAATACGCATATTACTGTATGGGAAAGTATACTTTCCTATATAATGAGGATGCAAGGAAAGGTGCGGTGTGAGACGCCTTTTTAATCATAATATGTGCAGGGGAAAAGAATGTGATATAATTATATTGATTAAAGTTGATTTTTAGGGGGAAACGTATGAATAATTACGATAAAACAGGAAACCCGGCTTCAAGAATATGCAGGATGTCGAAGCTTATGAAGGAAAAGGGAGTAAAGGCGCTGATATTAAGTCCGTCTATGAACATGCTTTATTCTACAGGATTCAATACCTTTCCCGGAGAGAGGCTTCTGGTGTCCGTATTTGATGAAAGCGGAGAGCTTATATTCATAGTGCCGAGGCTTTATGAGAATGAGGTAAGAGAGAAGGCATCATGTGAACGAATCATATCCTGGGATGATTCACAGGATCCAAAGGATATTCTTGCTGCATTATGCAATGAGAAAGGGTATACCGGCAGTACGGTTGCTATTGAAGATACTATGTGGTTCAATGCCTTCGAAAAAATCCACCAAGCCTTTGAACAGGCAAGATATATCAAGGCTTCTGAAATAATCGGGGAGATGAGAAAGTATAAAACTCCCGATGAAGCCGAAAAGATGAGAAGGTCCTCCCGGCTTGCAGATACGGCACTTGCAGAAACCATCCCGAAAATCAGGGCAGGAATGAAGGAAAATGAGATACGGGACTTATTGGAAGCTGAAATGAAGCACCTGGGAATAACAAGCCCTTCATTTGAGACTATAATCGGCTCGGGGCCCAACAGTGCAATGCCTCACTATACTTCAGGAGATAAGGCGGTTAATTCCGGAGACAGTATTGTGATTGATTTTGGAGGAATATATCAGGGCTACTGCTCCGACATGACAAGAACAGTGATGTTGGGGAAGGCTTCAAAGGAATATAAAGAGGTTTATGAAATCGTAAAGGAAGCTCAGAAAAGGGCAATAGAAGCGGTCAGGCCGGGGGTGAAGGCCTCTGAAGTAGATTCTGCGGCAAGAAGTTATATTGCAGAAAAGGGTTATGGAGACTATTTCATACACAGAACAGGGCATGGGATAGGCATGGAGGTTCATGAAGAGCCGTACATATCAGATATAAGCAATACTGTGCTGCAGCCCGGCATGGTGTTCAGCATAGAACCGGGCATCTATCTTCCGGGAAGGTTCGGGGTCAGGATAGAAGATCTGGTAATTGTTACCGAGACCGGGGTTGAGGTGCTGAACAAGTTCACTAAGGAATTGATTGAGATATAATTAAAGCCTGTTGCATCCGCAACAGGCTTTATATCATTTATTAGGCTGATACGCCTTTATTTTTTGATTTTTGCCCTTTATATTCCGGAGCCGACGGGTCGTCTTCCAGCTTCATCATGGTTATCCCGGTGAAACCGAATATGATAGAAACTACCGGATTAACAAGGTTCAGGAAGCAGTATGGGATATACTCTATTGTCGGAACGCCAAGGTATGATGACATTGCAGCACCGCAGGTATTCCAGGGAATAAGAGGTGAAGTAAGTGTTCCGGCATCCTCCAAGCACCTTGAAAGATTTCTTGGAGCAAGTCCCCTTTTATGGAATTCATCCTTGTACATTTTGCCTGGAAGTACAAGAGCTAAATATTGATCACCGGCAAGTATGTTTGTAAAGATGCTAGTTAATATAGTTGCTGTAACCAGTGCACCGGTGCTCTTTGCATATTTTAATACTGTCTTGCCTATTGTTTCCAGCATGCCTGTTTTCTCAAGCACACCACCGAAAGTAAGAGCAGCGAGTATAAGTGAGATAGTCCACATCATGCTTTGATAGCCGCCATTGGTAAGCAGTTCGTCAAGCATCACGTTACCTGTTTCAGATACTACACCATACTGCATAGCATCTGTAACGCTTGCGAAGCTTGCTCCCTGGAATATCATTGCTGCCAATCCACCCAAAAGCGTACCTATGAATAGGCCAGGTATAGCAGGAACTTTTCTGGCAACCATTACTATAACAATGACAGGAACCAAGAGAAGTAATGGATTGATTTGGAAGCTTTCTCCCATAAGCACAAGTATCTCATTGATGGCGGTTGTATCAAGTTGTTTGCCTGCATAGCCGGCACCAAGTATGCCAAAGCCTATAAGAGCTATTACCAAGCTGACGCCTGTAGTATAGACCATATGTCTTACATGGTCGAAAAGGTTTGCTCCCGCCATTGCAGGTGCAAGATTGGTTGTATCAGACAGCGGGGACATCTTGTCTCCAAAATAAGCACCGGATATAATAGCACCTGCCGCTGCACCCGGATGAACACCGAGACCTGCAGCAACTCCCATAAGAGCTATACCGACTGTGCCTGCAGTTGTCCACGAGCTTCCTGTTGCAAGAGATACTACACAGCAGAGCAAGCATGCGGCAACAAGGAACATCGCCGGTGAAAGTATCTGCAAGCCGTAGTAAATAAGTGTAGGAACAATACCTCCAAGTATCCAGGTACCAATTATCATACCTATGATTGCAAGAATGATAATAGCTTGCATTGTATCGGCTATTGTTGATACGATACCATCTTCAACCTCTTTCCAGGTGTAGCCAAGTCGCGTGATAGCAACAATAGAAGCTATAAGAGCACCAAGAATCAATGAAATATGAACGTCCTGGCCAACTTCAAATACAGGGAGAACAGCATACATCAGAAGCCCAATGGTAATTATAACTGGTAACAGAGCTTCAAACAACGTAGCTTCTCTTTTTGTCTTTGTAGTCATTAACATTACCCCTTCCTAGTTTATTGTTTTATTTCACTGCTTTGAGGTATGTTTAAACAGATACATTGAACTTAAAATAAATTTAGAAAAATTTCGTTTTATATGTTTAAACCTACCTTATACAGTTGAAACCTCAGGAATATGATAAGAAGGCTCAAAAAAGCCATATTTGTATATTTAACATTATCTCAAAAAAATGAGATTGTGTAAATACATAAATTTTCTAAAGGTTCGGCAAATTTAACCAATAGAACCGCTTGACCGTATAAATATACCAGAATATACCACTGCGTCAATGATAATGTACCTTATCCCGAAATGGGCAGGCGCTATTTATGAATAAATCTGTATGAAATAGTAATTATATACAGTATATTTACAAAAATTATTTTTAAGAATGCTGAGAAAATACATAAACATGGGAATTTGATATGCCATACTTATAAAAAACAGAATATTTAGAAATTTTATGCGATATTGAGATTGAAAAAAACTTTGAGTTATAGTATCTTTATAGTATCTCCACAATAAAAAATAATAGGGGGTAATTATTATGGTTAAGTTTATTCTGGGCGTGAAAGGCTCAGGCAAAACAAAAAGAATGATTGAACTGGCTAATGAATCGGGCAGAACAGCAAAGGGCAATGTTGTATATATCGATAGAGACAGAAACAGGATTCATGACCTTAACAGAAAAATAAGACTGATTGAAACCGGAGACTTCCAGCTTGAGAATCTAAAATCATTTTATGGTTTTATCTGCGGGATAATATCACAGGATTTTGACATAGAGAACATATACATTGACGGGCAAAAGATCGTAAGTAATGCGCAGGATGATTGTCTTGAAGGCTTCATAAAGAATCTTGAAGCACTTCATGAAAAATTCGGCGTAGATTTTACGATTAGCTGCAGCAGGGCTATAGAAGGGATACCGGAATTCCTCAAAAGCTACCTGATATGAATTAACTTGGAAAATAATCAAATTCAGATACAAAGAAGGGGACATCGCATAACTGCTTAACATGCAGTTAACGATATCCCTTTTTATTTTGGAAGAATGATGCGGCGCATTCTTCTTCTATTATGCAGCAGTCTTTTCTTTCTAATGATTCTTACCTTATGATATAATATAGAAAATATAATATAGAAAATGATGCCTTAAGGGTATTCGAGTATTACTATAGGAGTATATATGTTCGGATATATAAAGCCTTCGGTACCGGAGCTTAAGATAAAGGAATACGAATTATTCAGGGGTTATTACTGCGGTTTATGCAAATCAATGGGCAGAAGTTTTGGAGTGCTCTCAAGATTTGCGCTGAATTATGATAGTGTTTTTCTTGGATTGCTGCTGGCTTCTGTTCACGGCGAAAAACCGGTGCTTAAGAAAGAAAGCTGCATTGCCAATCCTGTGAAAAGAAAATGGATAGTAAAAGAAAGTCCGGGTATCGATTTCGCTGCAGACATTAACGTGCTGCTTACGTATTATAAATTGAAGGATGATATAAGGGATGAAGGAGGTTGGCTCCCGACGCTTATAAAAATGGTTTTCCATAACGGCTATAAAAGAGCTGCTTTGAGAAATAAGGACATTGATGGGATTATAGCTTCATCTGTTTCTTCACAGGTATCCTTGGAGAGGCAGGGATGCAGTTCGACGGATGAAGCGGCAGAACCCTTTGCGAATATGATGATGCAGCTGGTTGCGTCAGGATACAGTGGTAATGACAAATCGGTGCCGAGGATACTGGGATGGATAGGCTATAATCTTGGGAAATGGATTTATATTATTGATGCCTTTGATGATATGGAAAGAGATATCAAGAGCGGAAGCTATAATCCTCTTCTCAGGCAGTATGAGTACAAAAATCAGGATGTAAAAGGTTTTAAAGCTTCTATTGCTGAAGAAGTCAAGGTCGGCCTTCTTCAGGCCTTGTCACAGGCCACAGATTCTTTGGAGCTGTTGAAGCTGGATAATAAAGGCATAATCAGTAACATTGCGTATGAGGGTTTATACGGGAAAACAGAGAGGGTATTGAATTGCATTACCGGTGAAAAAAGGAGCTGTATTAGAGATGAGAAATCCATACGAGGTATTGGGTATTAGAGAAGGTACAAGCATTGAAGGAATAAAAAGGGCATATAAGGAATTGGTCAGGAAATACCATCCCGACCAGTATCAGAATAATCCCCTCTCCGATCTTGCTGAGGAAAAGCTTAAAGAGATAAATGAGGCTTACGATTACCTTATGAAGAAAGCAGAATCCGAGGGAAGGAACAGCGGCTACAGACAGCAGGAGGAGCCAAGGTACGGGAACAATCAGGAGAATGGGGACAGAGGTTTGTATGATCAGGCAAGGATATATGTGAATATGGGAAATGCTGCTGCTGCGGAGGAAATATTGAATAGAATAAGCTTCAGAGGAGGAGAATGGTATTACCTCAGAGGCCTTATTTTCATGCGCCGAGGTTGGTATAATGAGGCGGTCACATGCTTGAAGACTGCCGTGGATATGGAACCCTCCAATTATGAATTCAGGGATGCATTGAACAGGATCATGAATGCCAACAGACAGTATCAGTCTACTGTATATGAAAGAAGGGGCTATACTTCCGGACCGGATCTATGCACTTTGTGTCAGTGCATGATATGTACCGATTGCTGCTGTGAATGCATGGGCGGCGACTTCATCAGATGCTGTTAGAAT
>DAOLPD010000028.1:0-22713 GCA_035417425.1 Bacillota bacterium | reverse complement strand
CTTAACATTATAGCCGTCGGATATATTATCCTTGATCAATTTTTCGCTGATTTCCGTCCTATAATTAAAGCCTTCAAATAAGGAGCTTCCGTTGAATCTGAAGTAATGGCGCCCCGGAATATCAACATCGAAAAACCTGATTCCATTGGATATAATTCCCAGGATTATTATAAAAACTATGCACAACCCATCAATGCTGAGCTTGACTTCTGTATTGCTCCTTCCGTATAACAGCATATATAGTATCATTTCCAAGCCTAATCCGATGAGAAGCACCGGCCAGTATTTATATATGTCCTTTACGGGTATATCCATAAAATTTTGTGCAAACAGCAGTGCACCTACAGTAATGAGTCCTACGGCCAGGGTTATGCTGCCTACCTTCCGTTTTATCATTTCAACCTATCCCTCCGATCTGTTTATTATGCAATCAATAAATTACTTTTCATTCTTGCGGTCTCTATAGTATACTACGGATACCACAGGAAAAAGTCTCAAATATTTCGGAAATTTAAAGCAGGATTTCAATAAGAGAAGATATGCTCAAAGCCTGCTGGAAGACATTTTTCCGCTTCGTTATAAATATAGACTTATGCTCTACACTTTTTACTTCAAAAAAAGTCCTGCGGATTTGTCTGAAATCCACAGGAACTTTGTTATTACTTATCACATTTTTTCCTATTTCACGCTGCTGAGATGTTTATGGAAGAGATCGTCAAATTCAGTATTGCCGACTTCCTCACATATTCTTAAAAAGTCTTCGGTAGTTGCATTTTTGAAGGAATATTCATCATAATAAGCCTGCATTATAATAAAGAAGGCCTGGTCTCCTACCTGCTTCCGAATCTCATTCAACAGCGCGGCTCCGCCTGTATATACCGCAGGACCGTAGTCATTCCAATTCTCATATCTGCTCAGAGGTTTAAGTATCACACCATCATAGGCCTTTGATCTGATATCTTCCTTTGCGCTCTCCTCCAGGTATTTATAATATAAATCGCCATTACCCTCACCATATTCCATTTCTGTAAATATACCCTCGGAGTAGGTGGCAAAGCCTTCATCCAGCCATGCTTCATCAATCTGGTCGTTGCCGACAACCCCATACCACCACTGGTGAGCTGTCTCATGAACTGTGGTATACATAAAAATATTAGCATTGGAATCATTATCATAATACTTTGTGCTTATATATACAAGTCCGGGATACTCCATACCGCTGGGGAATTCCGTCTCAACAATAGAGTATGTCGGATAAGGGTACTCACCATAGGCGCTGTTAAAAATCTCTATGGACCTCTTCCCTATATCCAGAGCTTCCTTTCCTCTCTTTTCATGGCCTTTATAGTAGTATGACTTGACTACAGTATTTCCGACTTTATCCTCAGTTACCCGGAAACTGTTACTTGCGACAAATGCAAAATCCCTCATTTTGGATCCCTGGAACTTCCAATTTTTATATCCGCCTTCAATTCTTTCTTCCGCCAGGGAACCGGAAGCTGCTATGATATACTCCTCAGGTGCCTTTATATTCACAGTGTAATCTGAAACGTCACTGTAGAAGGGATCTCCTATAGAATAGTATTTATCCAGATTCCATCCTTCATCATCATATACAGCCGCCACCGGATACCAATTCCCCATGTTTATATTGGAATCTCCATAGCCGAACCTTTCTCCTGCAGGGGGAATGATAACCTTATACTTAAACCGGAGATTTATGCTGTCCTCCGGTTTCAGAGGCTCAGGGAGTTTGATTTTCAGTATTGTTTCCCCGACTCCCTGAAGGCTGTATTCAAGGGCCTTCCGGCTCTGCCCCTTTGAAAGCTCAATGGCCTCAATTTCTGTATATCCCGGCTTAAAACCCCTGGAATAGGCCCTGGAAAAATCATCAAAGAGGAACGGAGCTGTCTCCTGCTTTCTGAATGCATTGGCGTATATATGAAAATGAAGCTCTGAAAGTTCCACATCATCGTTATTCACATATATAACCTGCTGCTCTGCTGTCAGCACCTTATCAGCCGTATCAAGAACCGCATCTATAATATACTGATTGACATCCGATCCCTTAGCTGTTGGGGGAGGCACAGCAGCAGGAACCTGTACATTCGAGCTCTCCTGCTTTACGGAACAGCCTCCGGTAATCAATATAAATATCGCTATAATTATTACAATTGTGCTTTTCTGCTTGACTCTTCGAATCAATAAAATCAACCTTTCTATAAAACTTTTATATCCCGTTCAATAATAGCATATACAAAGGGATGAAGACCACGCTCAGAATTGAGGTTATTGTAACCATATATGTTGCATAATATTGATCCCCGCCGAAAGCAGCGGCTACTATTGCAGACTGTGTGATAACGGGCATGGCGGATTGTATTACAAACACCTTGGTCATTAAGCTTGGAATTGGAATAACAAGGGTCAGGGTATAAACCATCAGCGGCGAAATTACAAACCTGCCCAACAGCAAAGCCGCCGTATCCTTGTCAAATTTAATATCCTTAATATTGATAACACTGAAGCTTATTCCAATAAACAGCAGCGACAGCGGAGTTGTTATCTGCCCTAAATATCTGCAGCTGTCAAGTATGAAACCCGGGAGTTTGATTCTTAACATTACAAGCAGCATCCCTGTCAAAAATCCCAAAAAAGGCGGAGAAAATATCCTCTTCACTGTATTGATGCTGAATATGGCCTCCCTGCTCCCCCCTTTGTCTTTGCTTATGCTGTGTATGCCTAATGTCCAGAAAGTTGTTGTATTCGCGACATAATAAAACAGAACATATGGTACGCTTTGCTCTCCGAAAAGCGCCAAATTCACAGGCAGCCCCACAAATATAGTATTGGAGGCAAAGAACATTGCCCGAAAAATTCCCTTTCTCTCAGGTTTGACCTTTATTATTTCCGATATAACCACTGCCACTCCATAACAAATGATCATTGAAGCAAAAGGTATTATTGCACCTATGCCCGCACTATAGAGTTTTTCCCTGTCGAATAAAGAAATTATATTGGAAACCATCATAGCCGGCAGTGATATATTTATCACCAGCCTTGAGAAAAGTTCAGCCGCACCCTCGCCAAAGAAACCCTTCCGTGCAAGTAACCATCCCAGCATAGTCAGCACTACCATACTTAATACAGATTGAAGCGCGTTTAATATAACATCCATTATATGTTCTCCCATGTTCAAAAAATTAATTAAGCCATTTTTTGCCGTCTATTAAACTTGAATTTTTTCATAACCAGATTTACTAAAGGTATTAAATATAAATAAAACGAATACAAGACATAGCTGTTGTCTGCAGTCAATGCGGCAGCAGGTACCGCCCCGGCAATATTCCACGGAATAAGTGGCGACATCACTATTGCTGTGTTTTCAAGATCCACTGCAAGCTCATATTTATCTATGCCTGCGGAATCATACATATTTCTAACCAATTGATATGTCAGCATCACGGCTAAGGTTTGGCTGCCGCCGAAAGCCCCCGTTATAATACTGGTTAATATGACAACAGCAAATATGCCGACTTTTTTCCCAAGTTTTGAAATCAAGCCTTCAGCAAATTTCAGCAAGGATGCTCCTTCAAGTACTCCGGATAGTGAAAAGGCTATCAGCACAATCAGCACTACATTGATCATTGAGATAATGCCGCCTCCGGCCATGATATCTCCCAAAAAGCTTTGCTCCGGTCTGCTGTAGCCCATAATAATATATTTCAGCACATCCCCTATTGCCTCCTTTTGAGCAAATACCGCAACAGCAGCTCCGCACAATGTACTTACAGCCATGGAGATCTTTATATCTACCTTAAAAAGGGCTAATACCAGTATTATTATTGCCGGCAAAGATACTACCCAGTTCAAATTGTATGTCTGTACTATCCCTTCTATTATCCGGTTTTCTCCAAGCTGCAGGGGATTCTGAAATGACAGCACCCCGTATATAATTGAAGCAATTATAAATGGTACTGCAGTTGTTCTCAACATATTTTTAATATTCGTATAGAGGTCTGTCTCTGTAAGAACAGTTACCAGGTTTGCACTGGAAGACATAGGGGAACATCTGTCTCCAAAGTATATACCTGACATTATCGCCCCTGCAACGATATTGATATTTATATCCCCGCCCTTTACCATTACCATAAGTATCGTGCCTATAGTACCAACCGTTCCAAAGGAAGTACCCAGCAAAAAAGAAACAGCGCAGCAAATCAAAAAAGCATATAGTATAAAAAGATTCGGGTCAACGAACCTTATCCCGTAATATACTACATATGCAACCGTTCCGGAAGCTCTCCAAACAGACATAATGGCACCAATAAGCATCATTATGCTTATTATAAGCACCGACTTTCTTATACCTTTTATAATCATGCTTATAAGCTCTTTTGGCTTATAACCTCTTTTATATGCAACTGCAATAAATATTAAAAGTCCTATAAATAAAGGATATAAAATGTTTATTCCCCTATATACACTAAGCATGAGAAGCATAAATGTGCCAATAAGTGAAACTGCTACATCCAAACTATTACCTCCATCCGTAAGACAAAATCTAAGTCAATTATAACGCATCAGCTGAAATTTTTCGATTGCAGATAAATATTCCTGCCTCTCCACCTCTCAATTATATGATTTTAGCTGCTCCTCACCCTTTAAAACCCTTAACACCCCCTGAACCATTGCTTTCATTTCATTCTCTCCCGGATATACCTTGACCGGAGCAATAAATGCTACTCTTTCTTTTATCCATGAAACAAATTCCGTATCATAGGCTATTCCGCCTGTCAGGATTATAGTATCTACGTCTCCCTTCAGTACTGTCGATGCGGCTCCGATTTCCTTTGAAATCTGGTATGCCATGGTTTCATATATAAGCTTTGCATATTTATCCCCCGCCTTTATCATCCTTTGAACCTCCCTGCCGTCATTGGTACCTAAATATGCAACAAGTCCGCCGCTGCCCGTAATCTTTTTCTTTATTTCATCCTTTGTGTATTTCCCCGAAAAACACATATCCACTAAAGAACCTACAGGAACCCCGCCTGATCTTTCGGGAGAGAAAGGTCCGTCTCCGTCCAGGGCATCATTGACATCCACTATTTTGCCTTTTTTGTGTGCCCCTACCGAGAT
This sequence comes from Bacillota bacterium, assembly GCA_035417425.1. Lineage (GTDB taxonomy): Bacteria > Bacillota > Clostridia > Lutisporales > Lutisporaceae > BRH-c25. Next base: position 17,571 of record DAOLPD010000028.1, on the reverse strand, counting down.
CCCGCCCCCCAAATGGGCAACAACAAAATTGTAATCTGTATAATTTCCTCCCAGTTCTTTTGCTGCCATCCTGGCTGCAGCCTTCTGATTAAGGGGATGGTCCTTGGATTTTCTCACTATGTCCGGCATTCCCGAAATCCTTGCATATTCCTCAAGTTCATCAACAACCGCAGGATCTACGACATATGAATGAATACCTAATTCTGCCGCAATAAAGTAAGCTATTATACCTCCAAGGTTTGACGCATGCTGCCCCATCACACCAGCCCTTAGATCCTCAACCATTGCTTCATTTATCTCATATACGCCCCCTTGTACGGGCTTCATATTCCCTCCCCTGCCTACGATAACATCTATTTCGGATAGATCTGTCCCGGATTCCTTTACCGCATCCAAGATCACTTTTTTTCGGAAATCATATTGGTCACTTATCTTATCATATTTTTTTATTTCATCGGCTGAATGTGTCAAGCTCTTTGTAAAAATAGGAGCCTCATCCTCAAACAGAGCGATCTTGGTTGATGTGGAACCCGGGTTAATCGCTAGAATCTTCGATACTTTTTTCATCTGTACAACCTCCAATACAATCTAATTCAATTATACATGAAAACAAGTAAAAGCAGGAAACTTGTTTATAAATTTGACATGCTTCCCGCTTTTTGTTTATATTTTGCCTGATTCCAGCTGTCTTATTTCAGCCAGTATCTTTTTATATTCCATGTCGAGCTGTTCTACATCATCGTCTTTTCCGGGCATGGACAGCCTGCTCAGTATCTCCGAAAGCCTGGTATCAAGAAGCAGTTTCTGCCTCTTCCTTTCAGTTTCAACTGAATCAGCGGAACGCTTCCTGTATTCGACATACTCGCCGTAGCTTCCTTCAAAGGTATTCAATCTGCTGTCCTCAATGAATATTATCCTGTCAGCGGTACTGCTGATAAGCTTCCTGTCATGAGATGCAAAAAGGATAGTGCCCTCATGAAGCCTCATTGCATTTTCCACCGCTTCCATAGAGCTTATGTCAAGATAGTTGGTAGGCTCGTCAAGAACAATGACATTTGCATCAGAACAGAATATTTTTGCAAAGCAGGTTCGTACCCTTTCTCCCCCGCTAAGCTTACCTGCCTTTTTATGCACATCATCCCTTCTGAAGAGCAGCCTTGCAAGTATCGTCCTTACAAAGTGTTCCGGATATATGCTTTCTTTCATCACATTTTCAAGTATTGTTTCATCATCCTTGAGAATATCCGTTCCCTGACTGAAATACCCGAGTTTTACACCATTGGCAAGCTTAATAGACTTATCACTCTTCATTATCATCTCTAGAAGAGTAGATTTTCCTGTACCATTTCCCCCTAAGAGAGCAGTTTTAGAACCGTTTATGATTTCAAACTCCGCATCCTTAAACAGTTCCTTTGAACCAAAGGCTTTTGATATGCCCTTTCCCGATATCAGCACCCTGCTTACCGGTTTTACTGCACTTTGAATATCAACTATTACATTCTGCTGCTCCTTTGGTTTTTCCTTTTTCTCAAGCTTGCTTATCCTTGTTTCCATTGCTTTAATTGCTTTGTCTATATTCGCTTTAGCCTTCTGATTCCCTGTCTTATGAAGGCGCGCCTCCGAGTTTCCCATACGGGAAGGTGCTTTTTTCATGGATGTCGCTCTGTTCTTCTTCTCTTTGATAGCCTCTTCCAATGCCCTCTTATTATCCAAGTACTGCTTATATTCAAATTGGCTCCTTTCAAACTCCATATCCTTCTGCAGCTTGTATTGAGAGTAACTTCCGCTGTACTGCTTCAGTTCTCCGTCTTCTATCTCGACTATCTTACTGCAAAGTTTATCCAAAAGCTCTCTGTCATGGGATACGATCAATATCAACCCCTTGTAGCCTGCCAGCTTTTTTTCAAGAAGTTCTATCCCCTGTATATCCAAATTTGAAGTAGGCTCGTCAGCGAGCAGTATACTGCTGCTTTCCGAAAGGCTTTCGGCAATCTTGAATCTTGTCTTTTCTCCTCCGCTTGCCGTATCAAGGCTGTTGAAATACAATTCAAATTCCTTTGCCATACGGTTGTCTACCTCTGAGGCTGCCTCCATATCAAGCTGTGTTATATATGATATCTCACCATAAAGCTTGATACTGCCTTCCTCCGGAATATTCCTACCTGCGATTATATCAAGGAGCGTTGTCTTGCCGGCGCCGTTTGCTCCCACAATTCCTATTTTTTCTCCGTAATATGCCTTAAAATCTTTTATGTCTAGTATAAGCCTGTCGGCGTAATATTTTTTTATATTGTTGACTTCTAATAAAAGCATAAAATTCTCCCCCTTGCATCCCCTATTGTATAATCCGTTACACTTGCTTATACAATAAAAAAATCCCCTCCTGCTTTCCGGAGAGGATACATAGCAATAAAAAGCATGCCTGGGTTAATAAACGTCTATGGCAGCAAACATACTGTTATATATAATAAACATAGGATCATGTATCCCAACCGGAACTGAATGAATAGCAGAACAAACCCTTATATAAGGATGAATCCGCTAAATGTTTAGTTGCTCCTGATTAGAATAATCTCCTCATGTTTTCTATACCTTGCCTTTCTTTGTTTCGTACTTATTATAGTAAAGTGCACTTTAGAAGTCAAGCTGCAGGAAAATAGTTATTCATGTTCCGGAAGGAAATTACCCCATTATGTCGAATTTACTGAATTAATATAATTAACTCAAGAGGAGCACATCATGGAGCTTACTGTACAAAGCGCAAGAAATATAATAAATGCATTGAAAAACGGCGTTGTGCCTGACTGCGACCTGGAGCTCCTCTGTGTGGGAAGGGACAGGGAGATTAAGGAATTTCAAAGGTGCTTCCAAGTGATTTCCGAAGGCAGCGGTACAGTGAAGTTTCTTAACGGGGAATACGGCTCCGGGAAGTCCTTTTTTATGAATGTGATCAAGCAGGCTGCCGTCAAAAATGATTTTATCGTGTCGAAGATACAGGTGGACAGAGGCTTCAGATTCAACAATCTTGAACACCTATACTATCATATTATGCATAATCTTACTCTTAATATAGCCGAAGACTCCGCCACAAGCTTTGAGAGCATATTTGACCTTTGGATCTCCAAGCTTCAGGAGTCACCCAACAAAGACAGTGCTGCTGCGGAAATAAACCATGTTATTGCATCCCTTAACCGGTATAATATGTCCTTTGCCAGAGCTTTTCTGGCATACATAAGGGCAAGAATCGAAAAGAATACGGTATTATCAGACACAATAGCCTCCTGGCTGATGGGAGAGAAGAACATTCCCGCAAGTATTAAAGCAAAATTTGATGTGGTAGGCAGCGTTGACAGGCTTAATTCCATTGACTTCCTGAAGGCTTTTGTGAAGCTGATCAAGCTGTTGGGATACAGCGGCCTGATAATCCTTATAGACGAGCTTGAGCTGATTATGAGCGAAAGAATAGATATCAGAAGAGTTTCCTATGAGAATCTCAGAAATATTATTGATATATGCTGCTCCGGAGAACTGGGAAGCTGTATGTTTGTTTTTGCAGCTACAAATGACTTCTTTGAGAATCCCGAAAAAGGTATAAAAACTTATGAGGCTCTGTCCCAAAGGCTGGGAGATGCCATAGACAAATCCAATTCCGCTTTGTATGATGTGAGACAGCCCGTAATAAGGCTTCACAAGCTTAATACGGAAGAATTTCAGGAGCTTACCGACAGAGTAATTGATATATATAAAATGCTTTATGGTTTTAAACCCGCAAACAGCAATGAATCCATCAGAAGCTGGACCTTCATTTCCTTAAGAAAATTCGGCGGGAAAATAGCCGAGCTGAGTATCAGGGAATACTTGACAAAACTGATCGAGGTACTTGATATAATGGAGCAGCACCCGGAAAACAAGCTCTTTACCTCCGAGCTGAAGGCAGTAAAAAAAGGTGATACAGAAGTGTACATAAACCGAAATAGGGGATAAAGAAGCCGAAAGGACACGGGAAAGGACACGGGGACGTTTCTCCTGTCTCACTATAAGCGAGACACGCGAAACGTCCCCATGTCCTTTTCGTTTTCTTTAATGGGCTTCCGCTCCCAGATATGCTTTCTTGACATCAGGGTTTGCAAGCAGTTCCGCCCCTGTCCCCTTCATTGTTATTCTCCCTGTCTCCATGACATATCCCAAATCGGCAATATGGAGAGCTGCATTTGCATTCTGTTCAATAAGAAGGATTGTCACTCCCTGCTTGTTTACTTCCTTTATGATGTTGAATATCTCCTTGACTATAAGAGGTGCAAGACCCAATGACGGCTCATCCATCATCATAAGCTTCGGTCTTGACATCAGCGCCCTGCCTACCGCAAGCATCTGCTGCTCGCCTCCGGACAATGTGCCTGCTGTCTGCCAGCTTCTCTCCTTAAGTATAGGAAACAGGCCATACACCATTTCAATGTCTTCTTTTATTCCATTTTCGTCATTTCTTGCAAAAGCTCCGATTCTGAGGTTTTCAAGTACCGAAAGGTTTGGGAAGATCCTTCTTCCTTCAGGTACAAGTGTTATCCCGTGCCTTACCATTTCCTGTGTTTTCATGCTGAGCAGGTTTTTCCCCATATAGGTTATTTCACCCTGTTTAGGCTTCACAAGCCCCATTATGGACCTCAGGGTGGTACTCTTGCCGGCGCCGTTTGCTCCTATAAGTGTTATTATCTTCCCTTCCTCTACTTCAAGGCTGATCCCTTTCAATGCCTCAATGCCGCCGTATGCAACAACCAGATTGTTTATTTTAAGCATTTTCATCCACCCCCAGATACGCTTCTATTACCCTTTGATTATTCTGGATCTCATAGGGGTTTCCTTTAGCAATTGTGATTCCGTAGTCCAGAACATAAATCCTGTCTGATATACCCATTACAACCTGCATATGATGCTCTATCAGGAATACCGTTAAATTAAATTCATCCCTGATCTCTTTTATGAATATAGTCAAGTCTTCACTTTCCTTAGGGTTCATCCCTGCTGCAGGCTCATCCAGAAGCAGTATACTCGGATCTGTTGCAAGGGCTCTTGCAATCTCCAGTCTCCTCTGCTTTCCATATGGAAGGGAGCTGGATTTCTCATACCTGCTATCTGCCAGGCCCACTTTTTCCAGCAAGCCCATTGATTTTTCCACCATCTGCTTCTCTTCCCTCTTGTATCTTGGCAGTTTGAATATCGCTTCAAAAACATTAGAGTCGATGCGAAGGTGGTTGGCAATAAGCACGTTGTCAAGTACGCTTAAGTCCTTAAAAAGCCTTATGTTCTGAAAGGTTCTGGCAATACCCAGTTTTGTTATCTGGTCAGGCCTGAGACCTGTTATGTCTCTCTCTTTATACTCTTCTTTCCCGTCAACAATGCTCTTTTGGTTTAAAAGCACCTTCCCCTTGGTTGGTGTATAAACTCCGGTAATCATATTAAAAGCTGTGGTTTTGCCGGCGCCGTTTGGCCCGATAAGCGCCACTATCTCCCCTTTGTTAAGCTCAAGGTTGAACTCCTTTACAGCAGTCAATCCTCCGAATTGCATTGTTATATTATCTGTTTTCAATACATTCATCATTTGGCACCTCCTTTTGAAAGAGGCCTTTTTGTAAAGAATTTAAAGAACTTATCCCAGCTGAATTCCCTGGTTCCCATGATTCCCTGCCTGAAGAACAGAACTACAAGCATCAGAAGTATTGAAAATATAACCATCCTCAAGCCCGGCAGCGCAGGTATATTGGGGAAAATAGGTTCATCCAGGAACCTTAGAAATTCTTGTGCTATTGTTATTATAAAGGCTGATATAATTGTCCCGGTGATGCTTCCCATTCCTCCCAGCACTATTATGAGGAGTATGTTATAAGTCATGAAGAACCTGAACATTAATGGGTCAATGGTTCCCATAAGATTGCCCAGCAATCCTCCGCCTATGCCTGCAAAGAAAGCACCTATTGCAAAAGAAAGCACCTTATGCTTGAATAAGCTGACTCCCATACTCTCTGCAGCAATTTCATCCTCTCTTATTGCCTTGAAGGCTCTTCCGAAACTGCTGTTAATCAGCGATACCATTATGAAAATGGTTACCACAGCTGTTCCAAAGCTCCACCAGAGGTTTGTCGTTGCAGGAATGCCCTTGAGTCCCAAAGCACCGTTGGTTATTGTCTGTGTGTTTGTGAATATTACTCTTATAATCTCTGAAAAACCCAGGGTAGCTATAGCAAGATAATCGCCCTTAAGCCTTAATACAGGTGCTCCAATAAGGAAAGCCACAAAGGCGGAAAGTATACCTGCCAATAAAAGTGACGGCAGGAAGGGCCACACGATTTTATCCAAAGGCGAAATAAGTGGTGCCAGAAAGAAATTCATCTGCTTGGTGGCAATAGGCATTGTCAGCATTGCAGTAGTATAAGCGCCTACGGCCATAAAGCCTGCATGCCCCAAAGAGAACAATCCTGTAAAGCCGTTTATCAGATTCATGCTAAGGCCCAATACTGTGTAAATCGCACAGAGATTCAATATTCTCAAAAGATATGAGTCTAAATATTTATTGCCGAAATAGACAAATACAAACAGTACAATTATGGCGGTAATTGTATAAATGGTATTCCTCTTCATATCTACACCTTCTCCGATATTTTTTCTCCCATTATGCCGGTAGGCCTAAATAGGAGTATTAATATAAGCAGAATAAAGGAGAATGCATCTCTGTAGCCGGAAAGCTCCGGGAGGAATGCTACCAGAAGGATTTCTCCTATACCGAGTATGAATCCGCCAATTACCGCACCCTGTATATTTCCAATTCCGCCTATAACTGCTGCTATAAAGCATTTAATTCCCGGCATTACGCCCATCAAAGGCAATATGCTGGGGAACTTGAGGCCCCACATTATGCCTCCTACCGCTGCCAGCAAGGACCCTATCCCAAAGGTAAAGGATATTGTCCTGTTCACATCAATACCCATTATCTTCGCAGTTTCAAAATCCTTTGATACGGCCCTCATGGCCATACCGCTTTTTGTCTTGTTGATAAGATACATTAAAAAAATCAGGAGAACCATTGTGACCACAGGTATCATAAAAGTCAGCATCTGAATATGGACGTTCCCGAATTGCACCATATCGGTGAACAACGGGATCTGCGGAAAGGTCTTCGGCCTTCCGCCATATATCACGATAGCCAGATTCTCCAACAGATAAGAAGCACCTATGGAAGAAATAAGAATGGAAATACGCGGCGCTTCTCTTATCGGCTTATAAGCCAGTTTCTCGACAGTCATACCCAGGACTCCCGTCAGAGCTATTGCAAGAATGAATGACACGTACCACGGCATTCCAAAAGTCATAACTCCAAAGAAAGCAAAGTATACTGCCATCATGAATATATCACCGTGGGCAAAATTTATCAGCCTTAATATGCCGTAAACCATCGTGTATCCTATGGCAACCAGCGCATAAAGGCTTCCCAGTGATATACCATTAGCCAAATGCTGTAAGAACAATTCCAGTGTCATATATACACCACCTAAGTTAGATTTCGTCAGGGGACTCCCCATTATATCCCCAATTTTAAATAATTAAGTATAAACTCAATAACATAAAAAAATTCCTGTAAATCCAATATTGGTTAAGACTTGTCATAAAACGCACTTCCTCCCTTTAAGGGAGGAAATGCATTTTACTATACTCTTTATCTTTACTTATATGGGGAAGGTTTATCCATCCATTAACTAATATTTAGGGTTCAATAACGTCCATGAAAGTAAATTTGCCGTCTTTTATTGTTTTTATAACAGCGCTCTTAACAGCATCTCCGTTTTCATCAAAGTTTACAATACCGGCTGCACCCTGGAAATCCTTTATGTTAAGCAGTGCCTTATGAATTGATGCGGAGTCGGCTGCTCCAGCCTGTTCTATAGCCTTTACGAGAATAAGGTATGCATCGTATCCGAGAGCTGTAACTGCTGCTGGTTCTTTCCCCGGGTATTTTGCCTTATAGGCATCAAGGAATTTTGTTGATTCAGTAGTGATTGGTCTCTCTGTTGCAAAGAATGTTGAGAATACAACACCTTCAACAGCATCTCCGCCTATTTCTGCAAATTCCGGAGTCTCATAAGTATCTCCACCTATAAACGGAGTCTTTATTCCAAGCTGTCTTGCCTGCTTTATAAGAAGAGCTGATTCTGTAAAGTTTCCAGGAGCGAATATAACATCAGGATTCTGTGCTTTTATATTTGTAAGCTGTGCGGTAAAGTCCTGGTCTCCTGTATTATAGTTGGCAACTGCAACTATACTGTTTTCATCACCTGTAAGCTTCTTGAAGTTATCTGTAAAGAACTTTGCAAGTCCTACTGCATAGTCATTTGATACTTCCTGCACTATGGCTGCCTTCTTGGCACCAAGGTTATTGTAAGCATAGTTTGACATTACAACTCCCTGGAAAGGATCGATGAAGCAAACTCTGAAATAATAATCATTGCCCTGTGTAACAAGAGGATTTGTACAAGATGTTCCCATTGCAGGAACCTTTGCATTTCTAACTATATCACCTGCTGCCATTGCAAGGGAGCTTCCCCAGCTTCCTATAATTGCAGAAACTTTTTCTTTCTCAACCAATCTGGCTGCAGCTGTAGCTGCCTCAACTTTGTCTGACTTATTATCAACTACTACAAGCTCAACCTTTTTTCCCAATACTTCAGGATATAATTCGTGGGCAAGCTCGATACCTTCCAATTCAAGTTCGCCTCCGGCAGCATTTGCCCCTGTCAAAGGTTCAAATACACCCAGCTTTATAACTTCTGCTTCAGCCGGAGCAGCTGGTTCTCCGCTTGGAGCCGGAGCCGGTTTTGCACACCCTGTAAACAGGGATAATGCCATTATAACAACTAAAGTCAAGGATAAAAACTTTTTCATACTATTCCTCCTTCTCATTTTTCTGACTAACCATTATATAGCCCTTCCCCATTTGAGCTATCTTAATAATGCAGAACTCTGCCCTGTCAAAATCACCTCCGATATGTCGATACTTTTTCAATGTCAAAAAAAACTAAGTAACAGTATACCCCTAGGAATATAAACTGCAGCTTAGAATTACATTATTTTATACAATCGAATTTCACTCTAAAAAACAAATATTGCAACATATCAATAATATATCTATTCAAATAATATAATAAAAACCAGTTATAGTCAAACAATTTAAATTTTCATACCTTCATCCATGCACAGAACCTGCTTTCCAATTTGTCAATTACCTTAAACAGCAGAAGTCCCATAATGCTTAGAGCCAGTATGCCGCTGAACATCTCCACATAGTTGACGACAACCCAGCTGTTCATTATAAAATATCCTATACCGTATCTGGTGGCATAGTTCTCACTGAAAAACAGCACTGCTATGCCGGTTCCCACTGTAAGCCGCAAGGCTGTTATTATTTTGGGCATTATTGCCGGAATTATGATGTGTCTATACAGCTGCCCCCTGCTCATATCCAAGGATTCAGCAGAAAGAAAGTATTCCTTTCCCAGTTCATGTACTCCGTCCCTGGTAGTTACAACTATTTGAAATATTACTATTATTGAAATAAGTATTATCTTGGACGCATTCCCAAGTCCGAACAAAATCATCAATACAGGCAGGAAAGCAACCTTTGGTATTGGATAAAGTATATATACTATGGGTGTTATAAGCCTGTCGGCTTTACTGTTCATACCTGTAAGCAGCCCTAAAGGCAGTCCCAGAACCAGGGAAAAGGCTGCCGCAGCAATTATCCTGGCCAAACTGGCCAGTACATGGGGCAGAAGTACTCCGGGAAGTATCATTATAAAGTTCAATACTGCAGCAAAGGGACTTGGTATAACAGGGGATTGAAGCATTATATGCAATATATACCAGAATAGAAAAATCATCAGTGTTCCATAAAGGCTTTTGCTTCTTATCAATTTATTCCCCCCTATCCATCCATTCGCGTACCTCAAGGCATATTTTATAGTACTCCATCCTGCTTCTAAGCTCTTCGTCACCGAAGTACGGGTTTTCCAGCACGTGTTTTATTTTTGCCTTGCCCATTACTATGATTTTCTGTCCAAGAAAAACAGCCTCCTCAATACTATGGGTCACAATGACCATAGTCAGGGGAGCACTTTTATACAGCTTCAGAATAAGATTCTGTATATGTTCCTTTGTAATAGCATCAAGGGCTGAAGAAGGTTCATCCATCAGAAGCAGGTCAGGCTTCATTCCAAGGGTTCTGCCTATTGCTACCCTCTGTTTTTCTCCTCCGCTCAGCTCTGCGGGATATTTACAGCTAAGATGCCCGATTCCAAGTACCGCAAGTATACTGCTTACGCTTTCATTGATTTTTTCTTTGTCTTCACCTCTTACCTGCAGACCCAGAGCAACATTATTCCAAACGTTTTTCCACGGAAAGAGGCCATAATTCTGCAGTATTATCCCGGTACTCCTTCTTATTCCGGAAAGCTCCTCACCGCTGATACATATTGTACCTCCATCCGGTTTTATAAGCCCCGCTAATGTATAAAGCAAGGTAGTCTTTCCGCATCCTGAAGGCCCGATTATCGCACAGGTGGCATTGCGCTCCACTTTCATGCTGATTCCGTCCAATGCACGCACATTTCCATAGGACACCTGCAGATTGCTGATCTCTATCATTGGTTAATAAACTTCCCTTCAATCATATCATCATATTTTACATTCACTTTAATATTCTGGATTTTCTCAACCCACTCCACGATCTTGCGGATGTAAGCTTCATCAGGAAGCCTGGTTTTGTGATATATGGGGAGTATTATCTTATCCTTTATTTCCGGTTTAAGCTGCAGCTTTTCTATCAGCACTTCCCGTGCAAGGGTGTCATCACTGTTTATATCGTCTACAGCTTTGTCAAAGGCTTTGTGGAACAGTTCAATAGCCTTTTCCTTCTCCTTGAGAGCTTTTCCTGTAAAAGCCATTGCCTCAGGCATAAAATCATCCTTATTCTCGTAGACAATCTTTTTGAGCCCGTTAAGTTCTCCCATAGAGGCCATAGGTTCCGGAATATTGGCCATGTCCAAATTCCCTGCTTTTATCATCTCCAGCCTTGCGGGAATCTCATTGATATATACCTTCTCAATTTCATACTTGTCCCCTAAGTATTCCTCCGAAAGAAAATTTGTAACGCTTATTTCCATCATTCCTACTTTGATATTCTTCTTTTCCGTGAAATCCTTGTTTACGAGAAACGGAAAGCTTCCGTCAGTGCTTGTGGTGATTTTTATATCAAAGCCGTTATTTACATTATTCACAAATGCAATCAAATCCACCATAGCACCGTCAAGTTCTCCGCTCTGCAGGGCACTTTGCCTGTTGGCTGCATTTGTATATACCTGTATTTCAGCATCCAGCCCCAGTTCCTTGAAATATCCCTTTTCTTCGGCAAGGAATATCGGTGCGGAGTCTGCTGCGGGCATCACGCCGATTTTCAGCTTGGGTATTTCGATTACATCGGGCTCCGTATTGTTAATCGTACTGCATCCTGCAGCAGCTACTGCTGTGCAGATCAACATAATTATTACTGCTTTAAGCCTTTTCATTCACATAACCTCCGGTTTATCTGATATGTATATATATTATTTCTTATTCTTCCAAATGACAAGAAAAAAAAGCCGCAAATGCGGCTGATTTATATGAATTTATAACAAGATTTCAATAAGGGTTTTTGCATACTTGCAAAAACCTACCCGAGCGTTTCAACGAGGCGGGATAGGCTCACCACCTGTTGGGCAACGAAAGCGATGCCTCCATTTGTAGGAGGGAGGATTTCTTTTCGCCTCGTTATATTAAAAAGATGGCGGCTATCGTAGTTACTATAAGCCCTATTACTACTGGCTTCAGATTGCGGCGGGCTAATTCGAAGGGATCGACTCCGCATATTGCTGCTGCAGGGATTACCGCCCAAGGTATCAGAGTGCCTCCCCCTACCCAAATGGCTGCAATCTGGCCTAAGGCTGTAAGTGTCGCCGCTCCGGTGCCTATGGCTATGGAAAACAGCTTCGCAATAGACCCGACAAGAGATATGCCCGAAAATCCCGAACCGTCAAGTCCTGTAATTGCACCGACGACTGTGGCTGTGACAGCTCCGATTCCCCGGTTCAGCGGTACTGCGCCTGCCAAAGCAACACCCAGGTCATTTACAAGCCCGTTTGAGCCTTCCGGAAGCACATTGCCGAAGATATCAATTATAGCTGAATCGCCCAGGTAGAAAAATGCTGCAATAGGAATCACCGGCCCGAATACTCTGAAGCCGAACTGCAATCCTTCTATTAAATGTTCGGTAATTTTGCCAAGAGGATCTGTATTATAAGCAAAAAAGGATACGATTATCAGTATCAATACTGATGTTCCGCCAATCAGTGCTGTTGCATCCCCCCCTTGAAGCTTCAAAATGAACATCATCAATATATCTATGGCAAACAGTACAGGTACCATCGCAGCAAGAAGTTTTTTTGTCATAGGAGATATTTCCTTCATATATACCTTGCCATCATTGATTTGTACAATCATGCCTTTTCTCCCGGTTTCTTCTTCAACCTTCAATGCCCCTGACTTCAAGTCCTTTCGAAGTATCCAGAATGCAGCTATGGTTGTGACTGCGCCCATAATGATTACCAACGGCACACTGGCCGCTATCACATCTCCCACAAGTATCCCGGCACCATCGGCAGTTAATTTCGGCGCTCCCTGGATTATAAAGTCTCCTGATAATGCTATGCCATGACCGAAAAGGTTCATAGCCACAGCTACGCCCATGGCGGGAAGCTTTGCTTTAAGTGCTACCGGCAGAAGCACTGCCCCCATCAGCGCAACAGCAGGAGAAGGCCAGAAAAACCAGGAAATGACCATCATCAGTATGCCTATAACCCAGTATGCCAGGGTCGGATTGCGTATCAGCCTTGTAAATGGATATACCATAGCTTCATTAATACCTGTTTTCATCAATACTTTGCTCATTCCGTAAATAATTGAAATAATCAATATTGTCCCTAATAGTTCCTTAATAGCGTATGCAAAACTGTTAAATACCCCGGTTACCGAATGAGTGATCGTGGAGGTTGCGATAAACCCCAGAACGAGAATCCCGGCAACGCAGATGAAGCTGGTATCCTTCCTAATTACAATGAAGGCAATTACCAGCAGAATGAAGATCAAGTACACCCAATGCAGTGTTGTAAGTGTAATCCCCATTGAGTCTCCTCCTTATATAAAAATGTAATTACTACACCATATGCAGAGGTATCAATATGGGAGCTAAATCCTTCTATTGTACATAATAAAAAAGATATGCCCAGCAAAGCTGTTGAACATATCTTTTATATCTTCTTAAAAACAATAGAAACTTCTTATCTGCCTCAGGTCAACTCCAAAGTATACCCACCTGCGTCCCGTCCACCTCCAGCCTGAAATTGAGCGTCTGCCCACAAATGTCAGCCATATCCAGAATTCCCTGCCATTTCTGAGCTGTAAGTAAACAAAACTGAATCTGCATCTTCTTATTGACCCGGGATCAATTGCCAGAGTCCCTATTCCCTGCGGCCCTGCAAGCTGCGGTGTCATGGAAGGCGGTGGTCCTGAAGGGGGGCCTTCCGAAGAGCCCGGCCCTACACCCGGCGGTTGAAATTGCGGTCCCATAGGCCCGAAGAACGGCGGACGCTGCCTGTGAAACGGGCAGCTTTCACAGAGTTCATAATCCAGTTCAATATCTTCTTTTTCATCATCATACATACATACTCACTCCCATACACATTTACTATCAATATATGCATGGTGTAAGTCCATAGTTCGGTGGATACCACCATTGGTACAGCGGCTGAAACAGCATTGGACTAAAACTCTGTTCTGGTCGCTAATATCCTTTCTTCCATCTCATGCAGCTCTTCAATTTCTTTCTCACTTAACTTGGATAATATCTCTTTCCGGTATTTTATACCTATTAAATGCCTCACTTTTATGCCCTCATCCGCTGCATCTGACCAATTCAGCTTTTTCCTGCTGAAATACAGGTCATAGTCCACTATTCTTGTGTTATCGTCCAGCAGCTCCAAGCCCAGCAATATTTTTTTAATATATATTGGATTATAAAAGGTAAAAAACCTGACTCTATATACCTCTACCGACATCATCGGCCTCGGATAATCCTTGCCCCAGGATTCTCCCAGTATGATTCCAAGCTCCAGCCAATCCATTATTTTGACAAGCCTTTCATAATGAAGTTCATATTCGCTGTATCTGTCAAATATCCTTATTTCAAGCTCATACCAATCCTTGTTCCCAAGTCCGCTGTTCAGATACTTCAAGGCGCGGGATCTGAGTCCCCTCATAAGCGGCCTGTATTTTTCCTCAATGAACAAAGCCTTCTTAAATATGTCTTCCCCGCTTACGATCCGGTGTAAAGGCTTATCGGTTATTGCCACCGCGGTACCTTTTTCATTATAAGAATCGAGTATCTGCAGTAAGCTCCCTTCCACACATTTGTAGTCCATGCTGATTTCTTCAACTACCTTGTCCAGGTCCCCAATAGCCCGTAAAATTATTAATCTTATGGAAATACGTGATCTGGTAACTAAGTGACTCATTTTATCGTTTAGAAGATTACACAATATTACATCAGGCTCTTCAGTCAATAAAAGCACGTTGTTTGTTCTCTTCAAATCAACCACATCTGTAATTTTGTCAACAATAAATATAAGCGTATGATCTTCTCCGGCCTTTTCAAATACCTCGTTAAAACCATAAACCTCTGCTTTCTTTTCCTGAATAAAGTAGTTACTCAAATCCTGAATACTGGTGCTCTCAAAAAGCAGCAGCTTCGGTCCGCCTCTAATCAAACTAAACATTTATAATCCGACCTTTCCTCTTCCCAATCTTGCATTGTTTACTCCGCACGGATAACACAGCAGTGTATGACTTCCGGACTCCAGTCCGATTATATTAATATATGAAATCCCGTTAAAATACATGTTGCCATCAATAAGCCCATACTTCAAAGTCAAATCATGACCGAACAAATTGTACTGGGCAGGTTCTTTAATAATACCTTCCGGCAAATGACTTATCCTGAAGCTTCTGTTCTCTATCTCTATTGTTTCAGCGTCCTTGATAATCCGGCTTTTATACAAATACAGCCTGTCAATATCAAAATTGTCATGGTTCCCAAGAGCTAAAATTATTTCTGCTCCGGAGGCGTCAAATATGGACGCCAGTTCCTTTATCCCTTTCTCATGCTCATCGATCAATCCGGGATTAAACCCAAGTTTGATATTATCCGTCAAATCACCGGTATGAACTATATACGCAGGCTTCAGCTTGTCTATAAGCACCTTAAGCTCAGGGTAAAAACCGGTAGGTGTATCTGAAATATGCAGCAGCTTCTTTTCTGATATCGTGGCAAGCTCCGGAGGAATATAAAGCTTGCTTACTGCACAGCATACAAATTCTTTGATATTAAACATGACACTCTCCATTCCTCTTGTATATAACAAACCTTATACTAAATCTTAGGAAGATTGATTCCATAAAAGATCTCTGTGATTTCCCTGTCCAGCTTCCTTATAATCTCCTTTTTCTCCTTTGGACTCAAGTCATCTTCCTCTATCTCAAATAAATAGTTGTTCAAATCCAGATCCCTTATCCTCATTTTCGTATGGAATATGTTGGACTGGTATATGTTCATATCAATCAGGTCATACCTGTTTATAGTATCCTTGGCAATGAAGTTCTGTATTGAATTTATCTTATGATCTATGAAGTGCTTTCGCCCTCTGACATCTCTTGTATAGCCCCTGACCCTGTAGTCTATTGTAATTATATCCGAGTCAAAGCTTCCTATAAGATAATTCAATGCCTTAAGCGGAGAAATCGTCCCGCAGGTAGTAACATCTATATCAACTCTGAAAGTACTTATCTCATTCTGAGGATGACTCTCGGGGTAAGTGTGCACTGTCACGTGACTCTTGTCAAGGTGTCCCACTATATTCTCCCTGATTGGAGTTATTATTCCTCTATTACAGGAAGGGTCAAGTACATAGAGAGGAACCTCTTCTTCTGAAATCAAGAGTGTAACACTGGCACCCTGAGGATCATAATCCTGTTTGGCTACATTCAGTACACTGGCACCTATCATTTCAGTAACATCACTGAGTATCTTTGTAAGCCTTGTAGAATTATACTGTTCATCAATATACTCAATATACTTCTTACGGTCTTCACTAGATTTGGTATAGCAAATGTCATAGATGTTAAAACTCAAAGATTTCGTAAGATTATTGAAGCCATAGAGCTTCAGCTTGCCGTTCTCGGCTTTCATAAGCATCACACCCCATTTCCCTTAATCTTATTAGCATTTTTTATAATGCAAATCATTATCATATTAAGCTCTATAAATGCAAATGTCAATGTTACTTCTAATTTGTCAAATAAAATTATTATCCAACTCCTCCACCATCTTCATATGCTTCTTTGGTGAAAGCCCGTACATTCTTTTAAAAGCCCTTACGAAGCTTGAATAATCGCCAAATCCGCATTCCGCGCATGCTTCTGCTATTGATTTCCCTGATTTTATTAATGTATTGGCCATCATCAGCCGCTTTTGAAGGATGTAGCTGTGAATGGTATAACCTGTCTGGCTTTTAAACTTATGCATCAAATGATACTTACTCATATAGAATCTGGATGCCAGGCTTTCTATTGTCATATCCTCACAAATATTCTCGTTTATATGCCTTATTACTTCCCCTATGCTTTCGTCATAATCCCCGTCAGCCTTATGTTCTATAAAATCAGGCTCAAGATAGATCCTGTTAAGATATATTATGAATTGAAGGAATAATGAGTTCTTAAGCACCTGACTTCCAAAGCCGCCGCTTTTGCATTCCTCCTTCAGCTGTGAAAGAATATGTTTCCCCTGCCTCAGGAGCTCAGGATTCAGCCTCAGTATATTGCGTTTCTCTTTTGAGGCAATATCAAAACATCTCAACAAATCGCCCTCCGGACTGTTATGCTTATGAAGAAAATTTGAATTGACCCATATTATCATCCTCTCATAAGTCCCGTTAGTACCTACTATTGCCTTGTGTATCTCGCTGCTGCTGATAAGGAGCATATCCCAGGGCTTAAGCTTGTACGCCCGGCCTTCTATCAGATACGTGACATTTCCCGATATGAAGATGATTATTTTGTTAAAATCATGGAAGTGCAATTCAAACTCCATAACCTTCCTGTCTTTTAAATGAAAAAACTCAAAGTCCTTATTCAAATATCCCCTTCTGCTGCCTGAAACGGTTGTCTGATCCTTCATGCCTTACCTCCAATACGCTGCCGAAGCTGCAGAGCCTTTAATTATGCATACCCATTGCATCAATAATATCGCAGTTTTTGCAAGTTATCAAGGGTCATAAGCAACATTTATAGCAAAAATTTTGAATATGGCTAGGCAAAAAGATGAAAATGGTTAATTGAAAGGTGAGATGCCACTTTGTAAGACAAAATGCAGTGTTTGTAACC